>JAYVTN010000474.1:0-11741 GCA_043788785.1 Spartobacteria bacterium
CAAACCACTAACTGGAGAGCCGGATGCGGGAAATCCGCCCGTCCGGTTCGGAGGGGGGGGTGGAGCAAATCAATGCTCCATCCCTACCTCTATCGGGGATGCCACGGGGGGGTGGGAGAAAACCGTGGACAAATCCCTACACGTCAATAACGTTCCGCTCCCCAATTGCCGAAGGGCTTGAGGGCGCTGCTTTTTTTCCCGTTCTTATCTATGAAACTGACCACCATCCAATTTCTAGCCCAAGCCGCGCCCGCGCCGAATACCACCAAGCCCCCGGATCCGGGGATGCACATGATTGTGATGATGGGTTTTGCCTTTGCGCTGATCTACTTCATCAGCATTCGTCCGCAGCAGAAGCGGCAAAAGACATTGGCGGCGCAGGTGGCCTCGACCAAGACCGGCGACAAGGTGATTACCGGGAGCGGAATCCACGGAATGATCGCCAACGTCAAGGAGAGGACCTTCATCCTCAAGATCGCTGAGAACGTTAAAATCGAGATTGAAAAGTCGGCCGTTACCACGGTGCTGAAATCCGGGGACGAAGAACCCGAAGCGCCCACGGCGTGATGCGCAGCCCCGCAATTTAATATTCCACTATTAGTATCCCACTAAGCCCCGTTATTTAGCCCTTCCTAGCGATGTCACCCATCTGGACCTTCCTCTTTGGCCTGCTGCTGCTGATCCTCTTCGGCTGGTATTTTTTCACCGATAGCGAGCGGGTCAAACGGGTGCTGGGCAGCGTGCTGACAGTGTTGCTGGTGGCGTTGTGCATCGGCGAGCTCAACCCGCCTGCATTTGACCAGATCCAGAAGGGATTGGATTTGAAGGGGGGGACTTCCTTCCTGATCAAGTTGATTGAGCCGGAACCCACAGTGGTCGTCAAAGACGGGGTCACCACGCAGGAGGTGCGGAAGATCACACCGTCTATGGTGGACCAAGCCGTCGAGGTCATCCGCAGGCGGGTGGACAAGATGGGCAATAGCGAGCCGGTAATCACCCCGCAGGGAACAGATCGTATACTAGTCCAGATCCCGGGACTCAAGCTCCAGGCCCTTAACGAGACCCGTGAGCAGCTCCGGCAGGTAGCCAAGCTGGAATTCAAGATGGTCCACCCCCAGAGCGACGCGATCGCTTCGGGGTCGCTCCCCCCCGACCCGGCCTACCGGGTGGTGACCTATAAGGACGAACGCAACGGCAAGCCTTTCGAGGAACAGCTGGTCATCAAGAAAAAGGCGGATATTCCGGGGAGCATGGTCACCGGGGCCCACGCGTTCTTTGACAAGGAAGGGTGGGGGGTGAGCATGCAATTCAACAGTGAAGGCAAAGAGCTTTTTGGAAAGCTGACCGCAGAGAACGTGGGCAAACGCTTTGCGATCGTACTCGACGGAGTCGTCCAGTCGGCTCCGGTGATCCGGGATGCCATCGCCGGGGGCAATGCGCAGATTACGGGCAATTTCAGTGAGCAAGCGGCCCGCAACCTTTCCAGTGCGCTGGAAAATCCATTGCAGAACGAGGTGCGGATCGAGGAAGAGCGCAGTACATCGGCCAGCTTGGGAAGCGACGCGGTCCATAGCGGGGTGTACGCAGGAAGCGTTGGCATCCTCTTAACGATCTTGTGCGTGCTCATGTACTACCGGTTTGCCGGTCTGATCGCCAATATTGCCCTAGCCATCAACATGGTGCTGCTCTTTGGGGCCATGGCGATGTTCGGGACCGTGCTCACCTTGCCGGGCATCGCGGGTATCATTTTGACCATGGGAATGGCCATTGACGCCAACGTGCTCATCTACGAGCGCTTGCGGGAGGAACTCGCCGAGGGCAAATCGAACAAGGCTGCGGTCAATTCGGCCTTCGACCGGGCATTTACGGCGATCTTCGATGCGAACGTGACCACGCTGATTACGGCGGTGATTCTGTTCTGGAAGGCCACCGGACCGATCAAGGGGTTCGCGGTCACGCTCACCATGGGGATCGTGGCCTCGATGTTCACGGCCTTGGTGGTCACGCGGAATCTCTTTGAGTGGTCGCTGCGACTGGGGCTCCTCAAACGGATCCGGATGACAAACCTGATCCGGGCCACCCATTTCGACTTCCTAGGCAAGCGCAGGATTGCTGTGACTATCTCGCTGCTAATCATCTTCGGCTCCATCGGGGTCTTTGCCGCGAGGGGCTCCAAGAACTTCGGAATCGATTTCCTGGGTGGCAACCGGTTGGTTCTTGAAGCCCAGAATCGGAAGCCCTCTGACGAGGAAGTGCGCCAGGCCATCGAGCGAATGACGCCGAAGATCGGAGAATTCGTGGTCCAGACGGAGACTTCGGCGAACAAGGTGTTTACAACGGTTCGAAGCCCTCGCGGGACTGCCGATGCGATTTCCAAGCATCTCGCGGAGAGTTTGCCCGATGCGGGACTCAGGGTGGAGCAGTCCGAGGACGTGGGTCCCCTGGTGGGTGGCGAATTGGCGCGCAACTCCCTGATCGCGTTGGGGTTGGGAATGATCGGGATCCTAATTTATGTGACCGTGCGTTTTGAGTTCTCGTTCGCCCTCGGGGCGCTCGTGGCCCTCTTGCACGACGTCATCATCACCGTCGGAGCGTTTGCCCTCTTCCACCGGGAATTGTCGCTCATCATCGTCGGCGCGGTTCTGACCATTGCGGGGTATTCGGTTAACGACACGATCGTGGTCTTCGACCGGATCCGGGAACGGATCAAGTCGGGACGCAAGGGATCGACCATGGAAATCATGAACATTAGCGTCAACGAAACGCTTAGCCGGACGATTTTGACAGGCGGCGTGACGCTGCTGACGACAGCAGGCCTCTACATTTTCGGCGGCCCGGTGCTCAATGACTTTGCATTTGCGATTCTCGTGGGTGTGCTGGTGGGCACCTATTCCTCGATCTTCGTTGCCGCACCGGTGGTGCTCTGGTGGAACGGGGCCCGGGGCAAGGGATTCCACGCCGAGCAGAAAATCCAAAGCGAGGCGGCTTCGGCCTGAGTTCGGCGAGCTCTTTAAAGAGGGCTTGTGGCGCGCATTGCCGAGAGCCTTGGGCTGTGTTATAAAGGCCCGTTTCCCATCTTCTGAACCATGCCCACGTACGAGTATCAGTGCCAAAAATGCAAAAAGGGTTTTGATCTCTTTCAATCCATGAAGGACGATGCCCTCACGGTTTGTCCCAAGGAGCAGTGCTGCCAAAAAGCCTGGGGCAAGGGAACCGTGAAGCGGCAGGTGGGTACCGGGGCGGGTCTTATATTCAAGGGATCGGGCTTTTATATTACCGATTACCGGAGCGAGAAGTACAAGGCGGCTGAGCGTAGCGACACGTCTGCGGGTAGTGCGCCCAAGACCGAGAGCAAGACCGAGAGCAAGACCGAGAGTAAGGCGGAAAGCAAACCCAGCACGGAATCGAAGGCGAAGAAGAAGGAGACCAAATGACTCTTCCTGTCCCGAATCTCTCCTGTGGAGAGTGCAATTTTGTGAACGAACCCGAGCGGGTATACTGCCACAGTTGCGGTGCCAAGCTGGATCGCTCGATCATCAAAAAGGACGACGAGGACGAGTCCAAGGAAAGCAACGAACGGCTGCGCAAACAGGTGCAGCGGATGACGAATCCCAAGAGGGGCGTCATGGCCCGGGAGATCAAATCGGGGTGTAAGGCGCTTGTGTGTGCGGCGCTCGTCGCGATGGCCGTGTTGGCGCTCAGGGAGCCCGCAGAAGTGGCTCCTGACAATAAAGAAACCGGGATGCGGCTAGTCGGGAGCGAGGTGGCCGACGCGGTGACCTCCGGTCAGGTGCGCAGGTTGGTTTTCACAGAAGCAGATATGAACGGCTATTTGCGTTCAACGGTGCGCCCCAAACCCGGCAGTGGGATGATTCCGGGGGTCGAGTTCCAGAGGGCGTTCGTTCAGTTCCAACCCGGGGTGTGTTGGTTTGGAGTCCAGCAAGCCGCTTTCGGGTTCCCTATCTATACGCGGGTGGCTTACAAACCGGTTTTCCAAAACGGCAAATTGGTGCCGGAATTGCAGGGCGGCAGTTTGGGGCGCTTGGCGGTGCCGAAGATCCTGATGCAGTTTGGGGATTTCATGTTTGAGAACCTCTGGAAAGGGCTCAAGCGTGACGAATCGAGCCTGAGAAAAATGACAGCTGTGGTCTTGGAAAAGCAGCGGGTGATGTTTGTGACCGCGGGTGGCAATCCTGTCGGCACTCAATGAGAGCGGGGCACCCCGGGTGGTGGGTGGCCATTGTGGTGGTGTGGATGTTAGGGGGGGCGGCGGGAAGGATGGAAGGGGCCGGGGAAGTGGGAGCGGGCAAGCAGCCGGCCCAATTAGGAGCGGCCCTGACGGGCATCGACCTGACGGCCAGGAGCCTGAGCCTCTCCAAACAATTTTTCGTATACTGCTCGGATACGGGTCTGCGAACGCGGGTGAGCAGCTTATGCGAGGACGTCAAAGGTGAGCTGCTCACGATCCTCGGGGAAAGGGACCACTGGAAGTTCCCGATCGTAATCACCATTCAAAAGGCGGAAACGGCGCAAGCGACGCCGGTTCGGCTCTCGATGGTGGAGACTCCCGACGGAGCGACCATCCAGATCGATGTGCGTTTTGGCGCTAATCCAAGCGCCGTGCATCTCCAGAAGCAGATTGTGAGGGCAGTACTGCTGGAGTTCATCTATCGGGAGCGCGGGCCGGTCGTCTTCAAGCAGGCCTATGTGGAGGCGCCTTGGTGGATGGTGGAAGGCGCCTTACTCAAGATCCAGCAGCGGGATCTCGGAATCAATTCGGGAATCTATAAAGGGATCCTTGAGAGCAAACGTCTGCCGTTGATCGATGAGTTGCTGCAACCCCGGGATGACTTGGGGGAAACCGCTGGAGCCATCGATGCCGCCTACGCCCGCTGTTTGCTGGGTATTTTGATCGAGCAGCCCGCAGGCCGGGCCAATCTGGCCCGGTTCCTACAGCGTTGGCCGGACTCGCACGACCAACCGCTCGCTGCTTTGACCCGTGAGTTTCCCAACCTAGGGACCTCTGCCAATGCACTCCAGAAATGGTGGACCCTGAACATTGCGCGCCTCTCGGTGCTGGACCGGTTCCTGGGTCTGACCGTGCCGGGGACTGAGAGCGAACTCAACGGGTTGCTCCAATTGGAAGTCGTGGATGCAAAAACTGGCGGCCGCACCGTGTTCTCACTCAAGCAATACCGGGAATTGGTTAAATTGCCCAAGGCCAAGCCAGCGCTCGAGCAAGCCCGGGCAGGGGTCGTCGGCTTGGGAATACGGGCCAACGCATTGTTCCGCCCGGTGCTTTCGGAGTATGAGCAAATCCTGGGTCGCCTGATTCGGGGAAAAACCGGAGATATCCCCGAAAGGCTGGCCTCCGTTGAAGCGCTTAGGAAACGCGTCCTGCAGCGGGCGGGGGCGATTTCCGATTATCTCAATTGGTACGAGGCGACCCAACTGGGAGTCCCCAGCAAGGATTTCGAGAGTTTCATGCGCGCCTCCAAGGACATCTCCGCTGAAGGCCCGTCCAGGTCCTCCACCCAAGCCAAACGGATCTCCGAATATTTGGACCAACTCGAGGCCGAGTTTTGAGAGATTGCTCATTGGCGGGAGATACCCGCTTTTTGCGCTTTGCTCAGGTAGCGAATTATCATCTTTAGTCGACTCGTGATGAAAGTCTCCGACCTCCGTGGGATTCTCCAGTATGTGCCTCGGTTCCGGGACCGCATTTTTGTGGTCGCTGTGGACGGGCAGATAGTGGCGTCGCCCAATTTTGCAAACATCCTTCTGGATATCGCGGTGCTGCGTTCCTTGAGCATCAAAGTGATTCTGGTGCACGGGGCGGGACTTCAGATCGAACAGTTAGCCCGGGAGCGTGGAGTGGCGTTCCATAACGTGGATGGGACAGACCCCACCAGCGATGCGATGCTCAAGCTCAGTGTGGAAGCGGCAACCAGCGTGATGAACGAGATCATGCAGGGGTTGACTGCGGTCGACCAGAGAGCGGCTTATGCCAACGGCATTATTGCCCATCCGGCGGGTATCCTCGGCGGGGTCGACTATCTCAACACAGGTCGGGTCGAACGCGTGGATACCAAGCCGCTGCACCTTTTCCTCAACGAGGGGATTATTCCGGTGATTCCCCCGATCGGGTACGATGGGGAAGGGCGCACGTTCCGGGTCAATTCCGATGCGATCGCGCTGGAGGTGGCTGAGGCCATGCAGGCCATGAAAATCCTCTTTTTGTCGGGGGAAGAACTCACCGTTGGCGGGGAAATTGTGCGGCAGTTGTCGATTGGGGAAACCGAGGACCTGATTAAGCGCAAGAAGGCGGGGCTGGGCCCCAAGATCCTTTCCAAGCTCGAACACGCCTCGCGGGCTTGTCGCCAAGGGGTTCCGCGGGTCCATTTGCTCAACGGCAATATGGATGAAGCCCTCCTGGCCGAGATCTTCAGCCATGAAGGGATCGGGACAATGGTCTATTCCAACGAGTACCAACAGATCCGGCGCATTTTCAAAAAGGATGTGCGCGCCGTCATGTCGCTCATCCGGCAATCGGTGAACAACGAGGAACTCGTGCGGCGGACCCGGACCGATATCATCGCCTCGCTGGGCGATTATTGGGTGCTGGAGATTGACCGTGCGTTGGTGGGGTGCGTTGCCCTCCATCTCTTCCCGGAGGAGAGCAAGGCGGAGTTGGCGTGCCTTTACGTCAACAAAGGCCATGAAGGCCAAGGCTATGGCCGTAAGCTCATGGCTTTTGCCGAACAACTGGCGGCGGAAAAAGGGATGAGATTCATCTTCGCGCTCTCGACGCAGACCTACAGTTATTTCTCCCAAAAGGGAGGGTACATGGAAGTCAGTCCCGAGGAACTGCCACTGGAACGCCGTAAGAAATGGGAAACCAGCGCTCGCAATTCCAAGGTGATGATTAAAGCGACCGTCTCCCCGGCGGCGATTGAGACCAAGCGGGCATAAGGCCTTCCAATGAATACTGCCTGGCTCATCGACGGGTTGGTGATCGTGACCTACTTCGTCGTGGTAATTTCCATCGGCCTCTACAAGGGCAGGGGAGACAAAACCATGGAAGGCTTCGCCGTGGGCGACCGCAATATCCCGTGGTGGGCGGTGTTGGCCTCCATTCTCGCGGCCGAAATCAGTGCGGCAACATTCCTGGGCGCACCAGGGGAAGGGTATGCACTGCGCAACTTCACCTACGCCCAGTTAGCCATCGGTACGATTCTGGCCCGGGTCATCATCGCCTTCCTTTTCATCAAACCCTATTACGATTACCGGGTGGTTTCCATTTACGAATTCCTGCTCGTCCGCTTCGGCACAGCAACCAAGAACGCGGCTTCGGCGGTGTTTTTGATTACGCGGGCCTTAGCCAGCGGTACGCGGCTCTACGTGGCGGCCGTGGTGTTGGTGTTGGCTTACGAGATGATTGCCGGCGTGACCTTGGCCCCGCGCCAGGAAGTCATCGTGTACGTCGCTGCGCTCTTCACGTTGACGGCTTTGACAGCCGTCTATACCGCTCTGGGTGGGATAAAAGCGGTGGTCTGGACCGACGTGATCCAAGCCTCCATCATGTTTGGCGCTCTGGGATTGGCGATCTACACGTTGTTGCACCAGATCCAGGGCGGCTGGCAGGGAGCGCTCAAAGTGCTCAGTGGTCCTAAGGATCGCATTTTCTTTGATTCCGGAACGACGCCCGGTGCGGGTTTTCTGGCGAATACCCGGACGGTCCTGGAAACCGAATATAACATCTGGGCGGCGCTCCTGGGGTCCACCTTCCTGACCATGGCCACCCATGGGACCGACCAGGACATGGTCCAACGGATGCTCACGGCCAAGGATCACGTCCGCAGCCGTCTTGCATTGGTGTTATCGGGACTCGCGGACCTGCCCATCGTGCTGTGCTTCTTGTTGGTGGGGATGCTGCTGTGGGTGTTTTACCAAGATCCGGGCAAACAAAATCCCTTTGCCCATTATATCTTGGAGCAGATGCCCTATGGAATGCGCGGGCTCCTGGTGGCAGGGATTTTCTCCACGGCTATGGGTTCCTTGAGCACGGCATTGAATGCGCTGGCGACGAGTTTCACCGAGGACTGGTACCAGCCGTATATCAAACCGGAGGCCACCCAGGCGCAGGTGGTGCGGGCTGCGCGCTGGAGCACTGTGGGATTTTCGGTGGTGCTGGTCATCATCGGTTCGGTTACGGCCTATGCCGTCATTGTGCTCCATTCACGGGTGATCCCGATCGTGCTGGGGATTTTCGGTTACACCTACGGATCGCTGTTGGGGGTGTTCCTGGTGGGGATGGTGACGCGCACGCGTGGCAACAATCGGGGGAACCTTCTAGGAATGCTGTGCGGTTTTGTTTGCGTGGTGATCCTAAGCGGATTGCACAACAAGGTTTGGGGGTTATTCCATCCCGACTTGAACGGTGTGCCCCCTGTATTGTGGAAGCCGGGTTGGCTGGTGCAGCTGGAATTCCCGTGGTGGATTCTCTTTGGAACCTTGATCACCTTCGCGGTTGCCGTGTGTTTTCGCACAGAGGCCGGGCAGATGCAAAAAACCCGGGACCACCTTCGGGACGTGGCATAGGCGGGTCAACACGGGGTGGGTCAATGGGAAACTATCACCTGATGGGAAATATAGTTGATGGCCTGAAGGGAAATTTCCTTGGCGCAATCAGGGGTGAAAATTAGTCTCACGCCCGCTCCGGGGGCAGCCGACCCCAGCCCCGGTGAATAACTTGTGAATAAGCATAGGAAAAACCCAGTCCAAAGCGCATCCGCCCCGATGGGGAGAGGCTTGCGGAGTGGCGTGCCGAAGCGGGAGTTGCTGGTACCAGCGTTCCACGGCGGTGTAACCACTGGAATGCTGTATCCATGCGGGTTGGGAGGCGGTTTGGGAGCGGTTGCATCCCAATTCAAGGGAGCTGCCATGAAGGTTTGGAGGCTGCACGGTTCCAGTTTGGAAATGCGGCGCTAACCCTATTCAAGAACATCGACTGTGGATAAATCCCCTGGAACGCCCCGATTGGACGAGATATGGCAGCAGATCGCTGCCGCGCTGAAAGCTGAAGTGAGCGTGGACACCTTTGAGCGGTGGTTCAAAGAGATTGAGCTCACGCAGCTCGACGACAAGCAGTTGACGCTGCGAGTGCCCAACAACATCTACCAGCTCTGGATTGAGAGCAATTACATGGGCCTGTTGCGTTCGGCAACGATGCTCATTTTCGGGAGCCCTCGCACCGTGGAGTTCGCTTTTGAGGGGGAAGGCACCGATATCTCGCCGGCTCAAGCCGCGGCAGAATCCAAAGCGCGCGCCAAGGCAGCCGCCATTGTGGCCGAGGAGGAGGAAGTGGCAGCGCCTATTTCCAATGGGATGAATCCGCGCAACACCTTCGATTCCTTCGTCGTTGGTGCCAATAACGAATACGCCCACGCGGCGTGCTCGGCCGTGGCCAATGCCCCGGGCAAAACGTACAATCCGCTCTTTATCTATGGCGGGGTGGGTTTGGGTAAAACCCATCTCATGCACGCCATCGGCCACCATATCGCGGCTAAGAAGAAGGGCGGCAAGGTCTTCTATGTGACCAGCGAGCGTTTCACCAACGAGTTCATCGACGCGATCCAGAACAACTCCCTCATCAAGTTCCGCAAGCGCTATCGGCAAGCCGATGTCCTGCTTATCGACGATATCCAGTTTCTGGCTGGAAAAGAGCGTTCCCAGGAGGAGTTCTTCCATACTTTCAACACCCTCTTTGACGGGCATAAGCAGATTGTGCTCTCCAGTGACCGGCCACCTTCGGAGATCGCCAACCTGGAGCACCGGTTGGTCTCCCGCTTTGAATGGGGGCTCACGGCCGAGTTGCAGCCGCCCGACATCGAGACGCGCTTGGCGATCCTCCGTAAGAAAGCCCAGAAGCTGGAGGTCAAGCTCGACAACTCGATCCTCGAATTCCTAGCCGAACGTATCCGTACCAACGTGCGCCGGCTCGAAGGGGCCCTGATGCGGGTGGCTTCGTTTGCCTCGCTTTCCGGGCACGCGCCCACCACAGACAAGATTGAGCAGCTCCTCAAAGACATCCTCCAGGAGGAGGTGCGGCGGGCGATCACGATTGAACAGATCCAGCGGCGGGTCGCCGAGCATTTCGACGTGCGTCTTGCGGACATGACCAGCAAACGGCGTCCCCAGAACATCGCGTTTCCTCGACAGATCGCCATGTATCTCTCCCGCGAACTGACCCGCTCTTCATTGGCTGAGATTGGTGAATCCTTTGGCGGCCGCGACCACGGCACCGTTTTGCACGCCCATCGGCTGGTCAAAGGGAAGATGCTTGGGGAGGAAAAGATCCGCCAGCTGGTATCTTTCCTCGATAGTCAATTGCAGCGCTAAAGCGGTTTCCCGATCACTCTGAGCGTTGGATCGGGTGTCTGCCGGAGGGGTTTGTTGTAAATGTGTTTGCCTCCGGGGAGGCATTCATTCATCTAAGCCCATCATTTTGCCCCTATGAAATTCAACGTCAGCAAAGAGAAACTTCTCGAAGGACTCCAACGGGTTCAGAACGTAGTGAGCACACGGACGACCCTGCCGATCCTTTCCAACGTGCTGCTTCAAGCCGTGGACGGGCAAGTGCGCCTGACCACCACGGACCTGGATGTCGGTGTTTGCGGGGCAATTGATGCCCAGGTCGAAAAGCCTGGCGCCACAACGTTGCCTGCCCGGCGCTTGGCGACGATTGTGCGCGAACTGCCCGCAAGCGAAGTCCAGATTGAGGTCGATTCCAAAAACTTCGCTTCCATCCGCTGTGGGCAGAGCTTCTTTAAAATCGTTGGCTTGCCCGAGGAGGAGTTCCCGCCCCTTCCCAAGTTCTCCGATGCCAAGGAGTTCAAGCTCAGCCAGAAGGAATTGCGGGACGCCCTCAAGAAGACTTCCTACGCGATATCCACCGACGAGACCCGGTACGTCCTCAATGGCATCCTGTTCTCCCTGAAGGAAAACAAGCTTACGATGGTTGCCACTGACGGGCGCCGTTTGGCGCTGGTGGATATCGAGTTGGAGTTTCCCCGCAGCCAGGAGGTTGAAATCATTGTGCCCTCCAAGTGCATCACAGAATTGGGGCGCTTGCTCGGAGACGAAGGGGATCTGCGCATGACCGTGGGCGAAAACCAGGTGGCTTTTGAAATCAATGGCACATTGCTGGTCTCCAAGCTCATCGAAGGCAATTATCCCAACTATCGCCAGGTCATTCCCGGGGATGCTAAGGAGCGGGTGGCTTTGGAGCGTGAGCTCTTCCTCAACGCCGTCCACCGGGTTTCGTTGCTGGCGAGCGAGAAGTCCAATTCGGTCAAGCTGGTATTCTCGAAAAACAACGTCGAGATCGCGGCCAATACGCCGGATATCGGGGAAGCGCGCGAGTCCTTGGCGATCGCGTACAAGGGCAAAGAGTTCTCGATCGCCTTCAATCCGGATTTCTTGATGGCGCCCCTGCGCAATCTCAGCAATGACGAGGTGTACTTGGACCTCATTGACGAGATGAGCCCTGGGGTGATCAAGATCCAGAGCCCGTTCCTGTACGTGCTCATGCCCATGCGCATCAGCTGAGGGTGGAGCAGCCCATGGGCTGCAGAGGGCCCAGGTCGGATGATGGGTCGGACAGGTCGGACAGGTCGGACAGGTCGGACGGGTCGGACGGGTCGGACGGGTCGGACGGGTCGGACGGGTCGGACGGGTCG
>JAYVTN010000475.1:0-6095 GCA_043788785.1 Spartobacteria bacterium
GCAGTTCGCTTCCGGTTGCTCCCCACCCCGCCGTTACCGGCGACGCAGTTACCTTCCGCTACGGACATTCAGCGCTCTGTCCGAAAGGGACTCTCACCCGTCGGTGTGCGTGCGCTTTCAGGCGCACGAGTTCATGCTTTAGCCTGTTGAAGGCGCCGCCAAGTTAGCGCCTATGGGGGTTGCACCCTGGGCTGGTATGCGTTGCCTCGTTGGGGCCGCCTCGGGGTGCCGCCAGGGTCCATAAGGTCCATAAGGTCCATAAGGTCCATAAGGTCCATAAGGTCCATAAGGTCCATAGGGTCCATGGACGGTATGGACGGTATGGACGGTATGGACGGTATGGACGGTATGGACCTAATGGACCTAATGGACCTAATGGACGGCCGTTCATGATCCCATGGGCTGGAAGCCCATGCCACATGGGCCCTCGGCCTTCAGCCTTCTGCGACTGATGCAAACCGGCCCCGCGCGTCGGCCCATGCTGCCGCATCGGCGGGCAGGAACTCGTCCAAGGCCCCCGACTGGGCCGATATCCTGCGGATTTCGTCCAAGCTAGCGATCTCGCCGGCTGCGCGGGCTTGCACCAACAGGTTGCCCAAGGCCGTGGCTTCCACCGGTCCCGCATAGACCGGACGCCCGGTGGCGTTCGCCGTGAACTGGTTGAGTAACCGGTTCCGGGATCCGCCGCCCACGATGTTGACGGCCGGGATCTGGCTGCCGGTCAAAGCGACCAAACTCTCCAGCACCACCGCGTACTTGAGGGCCAAGCTCTCCAAAGCGCACCGTACAAATTGTCCCTCGGTTTCGGGAACGGGCTGTCCTGTGCGTCGGCAAAAATCCGTCATTGCCAGGGTCATGTCGGCGGGACTCAGGAAGCTGTCATGGTCGGGATCCACCAGGGAGCGGAAGGGTTCGGACGCTTCGGCCGCACTGACCAGGGCCGGGTAATCGGAACGGCTGCCCCGTTTCTCAAAGGCGCGTTTGCAATTTTGGACCAGCCAAAGGCCCATGATGTTCTTCAACAACCGGTAGGTGCCATCGACGCCGCCTTCGTTGGTGAGGTTGGCTTTAAAAGCGGCCTCGGATAGGAGCGGTTCTGGAAGCTCGACCCCGAGCAAGGACCACGTGCCTGAACTGATGTAGGCCAGGTGCGAGCCCGCAGGCACCCTGCCAGGGACCGCCGCCACGGCTGAACCGGTATCATGGGTAGCCGGAGCCACCACTTGGACATGGGCACCCAATCCGGTGCGCTCCCGCAAGTCGGCAAGCACCGGACCCAAGCGGGTCCCGGGCTGGACGACTTCAGGCAACATTGCCGTGGGCAAACCGAGGCGCTCCAACAATCCGCGGGACCATGTTTTCTGGGTCGGATGAAAGAACTGGGTGGTGGTGGCGTTGGTAAACTCGCCCACCTTGGCTCCACACATCCGGTAATGGAGATAATCCGGGATCATGAGGAACCGGTCGGCGGCCGCAAGCACTTCAGGCGACTGTTCCTGGAGGGCTAGCAACTGGTAAAGGGAGTTGATTTCCAGGAACTGGAGGCCGCTCTGGGCAAAGATCTCCTCGTGGCTTACCCGGGACTTGATCCGCTCCAGCATGCCGCGGGTACGCGCATCGCGATAACAATACGGTTGCTGGAGGGGTTGGCCATCGGCGCCGAGCAGGACGAAATCCACGCCCCAGGTGTCTGCCCCCATGCTGACAATGGAGTCGCCGAAACGTCGGGCCGCCACGCCGAGGCCGCTCTCGATCTCGCGCCAGAGCCGGTCGATGTCCCAGCGCAACGTACCAGACACCTCCACGGCGCCGTTCTGGAACCGGTGGACTTCTTCCAATCCCATGCGTTCCCCGTCCCAAAGCCCGGCCATGACGCGGCCACTTTCTCCACCAAGATCAACTGCAAGGAAACATTTCTGGCTCATAGAGGGGATGGACTGGATTGGCGCGATGGGCGGGTGGGCGGCGGAGACTGCAAAAAAAAGTTAAAATCGGAAAGCGGAAAGCATTTACCGCAAGGATGAAGTATGATGGATGAAGGATGAAGGGGTGGATCATTCTTTCGCGCCAGTGCATCCCGGGCGATGAAATCCCGTGACCGTTCGAACGCAAGGATCAAGGATGAACGGGCCCTGCCGGTCCCCCGTTGAAAGCGGAAAGTTGTTGGCGGATGTATTGGTCCTTCAACCTTCAACCTTCATACTTCATACTTCTAAAGGAAATATGGATCGTCATCACTATTACATGAACATCGCCGTCGCCGTGCGCAAAAAGGCCAACTGCCTGGGACGCAAGGTTGGGGCGCTTTTGGTCCAGGACAACCGGATCATTTCCACCGGTTACAACGGGACCCCCAGTGGGATGGTCAATTGTACCGATGGCGGGTGTGTGCGGTGCAAGAACCGGGAACTGTTCCGGGCCAGCGTGGGGTACGACGTGTGCGTGTGCGTGCATGCCGAGCAGAACGCGGTCCTCAGTGCGGCCCGGTTCGGGATCGCGGTGGAAAACAGTATCGCCTACTCGACGATGCGGCCGTGCTTTGATTGTTCCAAGGCGTTGCTGCAGGCCAAGATCAAGTCGGTGTACTATCTCCATGACTGGATGCATCCGTTGGAAGAGCTCCAAGCCCAGTATATGCTCATCCAGAACGCGTTTGAAGGGGGCGTCCACCAGATTGACATGGCCGATCCCGACGAAGACTGGGCCAACGGCAAGTAACACGCGTCCCGCGGCACTGGGGGCACTCCCCCCGTGGCACGGGGGGCACTCCCACCGTGGCACGGGCACTCCCACCGTGGCACGGGCTTCCAGCCCGTGGGTGATCGCTGCGCTCCATGGGCTGGAAGCCCATGCCACAGGCGCGCCCATGCCACAGGCGCGAGGGCACTTCAGAATAAGCCAGCGCCTTCGACCCCGGCTCCGCATCCCACCTGCTCCCCGCGTTCGCTCTCGGACAGGCTGCGCCACCAAGCCCGCGCCTCGGCTTCCGAGTACGCCAACACCTCGAAATAGGTTCCACGCCATTCCAGCTCACAGGGCAGCGAGCCGAGCTCGTCGGCGCGGCAACGAATCCAAGGCACCCTAATGCGTTTCATACGGGCCTTATAGAGTCGGGATGTTCGTCGTGGAAAGGGCAAAGTACATGGGCGGCTGGGCTGCCCGGTGGCACGGGCTTCAAGCTGCGGATCGGGCGCCCTCTTTGGGCATTCCTTGGGCAGCCTTTGCGCACTCCAGAGCCTATTGCCCATGCCAAGGGTTTGTACAGGGATGGGCCCGCCGATGTCTTACCCTCCGGGCCATGATACGCGTCTTATGGTGTGGACTCTCCTTGTTCCGATTGGACTTTTGGTGCTCTGCGTCGTGTTGCTCTGCGTGCTCCTGGCGCGCAAAAGCCCTGCGGATCCCCAGATAGCCATCGACTCCAGTGCTGACCGGCTCGAACGGGCCGTTCGCGAGGAATTCGTACGCAACCGCGAGGAATCCGCGGCAACCGGACGCGACCTGCGCACGGAGATTGCCGGGGGCCTTCAAAACCTGGCGGACAACATCCTGGCCCGGATGGGGGAAATGTCCCAGCTCCAGCATGCCCAGCTGGAGAGCTTCTCTCGCGCGATTGAAGGGTTGAACCAGGCTAATACCGGGAAACTTGAAGCCATCCGGGGAACCGTGGAGCGCCAACTGGCCACATTCTCCGGGACCAACGAACTCAAGCTGGAATCGGTGCGCGAGGTGGTCGAACGCAAGTTGGGCGAGCTGCGCCAGGACAACAACCTTAAGCTGGAAGCGATGCGGGCCACGGTAGACGAGAAGCTTCATGCCACGTTGGAACATCGCCTGGGAGAGTCCTTCAAACTGGTCAGCGACCGCCTCGAGCAGGTCCATACCGGTCTGGGCGAGATGCGTGGCCTGGCTGCCGGCGTGGGCGATCTTAAAAAAGTGCTCACCAACATCAAAACCCGCGGCTGTTGGGGCGAGGTCCAACTGGGCACGTTGCTCGATCAAATGCTCACCCCGGACCAGTTCGCTGCCAATGTCGCCATCGGCCCGGATACCAACGAGCGGGTGGAATTCGCCGTAAAACTTCCGGGCCGCGAAGTGGACGCTCATCCGGTGTGGCTACCCATTGACGCGAAGTTCCCGCAGGAGGAATACCAGCGCTTGGTCGATGCCCAGGACCGCGCGGACGTGGAAGCCGCCGAGTTGGCGTCCGCCGCGTTGGAAACCAGTATCAAGCTGGAAGCCCGCAAGATCCGGGACAAATACATCAAGCCCCCGTATTCCACGGATTTCGCGCTCATGTTCCTGCCCACGGAAGGGCTGTTTGCCGAGGTGCTGCGACGGCCCGGGCTTTGTGACGGGATCCAGCGCGAATTCCGGGTGGTCCTCAGCGGCCCGACCACGTTGTCGGCTGTCCTCAGCAGCTTGCAGATGGGGTTCCGCACCCTGGCAATCGAGCGGCGCTCAAGCGAGGTCTGGAACGTGCTCGGGGCCGTGAAGACGGAGTTCGGCAAGTTCGGGCAGGCGCTCGAGAAGGTTCAGAAGAAACTCCACGAAGCCAGCAGCAGCATTGACGACGCGACGCGCCGTTCCCGTGCGGTCGAACGCAAGCTACGGAGCGCCCAGGAACTGCCGGCCGGGGATCTGGGGGACGTTGAGGAGCAGCTGATGGCTGAGAATTGATCTGCTCGCGGGAAGCCCTTTATCCGGGAATCACGGCTCGATCACTTGAAGCATCCGGAAGCGATCATTCCATTCCTGAATTTTTTTGTCGGCGGTAATCAGGGGAATCCCGAGCGTAATGCCCGTGGCGACGATGAGCCGGTCGGCTGGATCCCCGTGGAATTCAGGAAGTTGGCAGCTGGTCACCGCAATTTCAGCGCTGATTGGCTCCAAGCTCACAGGAGGCTGCAAGTTCGATGCGATCCACGTTTGGGCGTCCGGCTCGAGCTGCAATCGACCTCGGCTCTCAAGCATGGCCACCTCCCAAACCGAAATGGCGGATACGACCACCTGTCCTTGGAAGCCTACCAGCCTGGAAGCACGCTCGTCCCCGGCCGCACACCAGACCCAGACATGGGTATCGAAGATCGCAGCTAGAAGCTGATCAATGCGCTGCATCCCACGATTCCCCAGTTCCCAGCAGATCGCCGATGATCACGGTGTTTCGGAAAGATCGGCCGAAGAACGTGCCCGCAGTCCTGTGTGTTATGGGGACCAGTTCTGCCGCCGGCCGGCCGTGCTTGAAGATGATGACCGTGCATTTCTCGCGCTGGACCTTGTCGATGATGCCGAGGCACTTGGCCTTAAATTGGGTTACGGAGACTTCCATAAATGACCATGGTCTGACCATGGTTGTTAGTCAAGGGCCAGCTAGCGGACCTGGCCCGCAAACGGAGCGCTAAGGGGTCCACGGGCCGGGAGCCCCTGTTGAGGCGCTGCCAGACCGTTAGTCGTCTTTCGCCTACTCGATCTCGACTTCGCGCACCCGCTTCTGCACCCGGCACTCTTCGATATGCTCGCGTAGAAGGTCGGGCAGGTTGGCCGCAACCGGCATGCAATCGAGGATTAGCTGGGGGGTGGACGCGTCACTGGTGATCAGGTGGACGGTGTGCAGGCCCACAAGGCGTTCCATCAATGATTGTTGCACCTGGAAATCCCGGACCCGGTAAAGCTCGAGCGCTTCGGTGGTCTTGGAAAAAATCCCGCTGGTGATAATCAGCCGTTCGTTGGTGAGGCGGAACACACGGCACCTGACCTGGAGCCACTTGGCGAATGCCCACGGGATGGGAACCACCAACAGGCAGAGCGCATACGCCCCAGAATTCTTCCATTGGGATGCGGACCCGGTCCAGAGTGTAGCTTCAGCCATACCGCGACCCTAGCCGGGAACCGTCGGACGCCGGAAGCCTAAGTTTCAACCTCGATTCGGCAGTTGAATCCTGAACTTCCAACGCGGCACCCGATGGCACGGTTCGATAGGGGTAGGGATGGGGATGCTACTCCCCACCCCTCCCACCGAACCGGACTGGCGGATTTCCCGCATCCGGCTCTCCAGTTAGCAATTTGCTCCAAAACGGAGACTGGCCAATTCTTGG
>JAYVTN010000476.1:0-1862 GCA_043788785.1 Spartobacteria bacterium
CCGGGTCCAGGCGCGTGTCCTGCGCCATGTCGGCAAGAGCCCCGGTGAGGATGCCAGTTGCACGCGTTTGGTGGCAGAGCGTGTCCATCGTTTCATTGACCACCCAATGCCACGCCCGGTCCTCGATTTGGTCTGGCCGGGGCCCGACGATCCATGCCAGCAGCGCGGTCTGGTCAGCCGCCGGAATGCCATTCCTTCAGCTCCCGGCCTGATTCTTTGGCGATCACCGCGCAGTTTCTAGAACGCCGGGCATCGTTGTATGTCCTCTGCTCCGATTTCTTAGCTTTCCCCGCTGATATGTTAGCCATTCCCCCGCGTTCGTTAGCTTCCCGTCCGAATTCTTAGCTTTCCGGGTTCGATGTTCTGATCTCGGGCCCCATTTTTACGGAATCCCGCGCCCTTCGCACGGGTGCCGGCCCTTTTCTTAGCGTTCCGGGCGCCATTCGTGGGGCTCCCCTCGTCAAACTTCGCCTCCCGGTCTGCTAGACTCGCCTCCCGGTCGGCTAAACTCGGCCCCCAGTCCGATTATCTCGGCTTCGAGGCCCCTGAACTCGCCTGCCCATAGACTCGCACATTCCCCACTCTACCTTCGATCACCCGGCAAGGTTCTGTCAACGAATGCCCTCTTCGGCTAAAAGTCCACGCGCCAAACTCCAACCATAGGCTGGAAGCCCATGCTACGGCGCTCAAGCGCAGCCGCAGCCGGTACCACACCCGCCCTGGCCTTCGAGCGGCGGTGCGGCGGGGTCGGCCACTCCCACCTCCAGCTTGATATTCTGGAACCCGATCTGCTCACGCACCACCCCTATGAAGTGCCACGTCATCGAGTCCGGGGTTGTCGCGCAATCCAAACGCAGCTTGAGCACTTTGCCCATTAACGCCGGATACGCTTCCGCCATCTCGCCATCCAAGGCGAAGGACAAATAGGTATTGATCTTCTCTTGGAGCTGGAAAAGTCGCAGCTCCGAGCCGTCCCAAGGACGCGCCTCGACCATTAGAAGCGTCACCTCGTCCGTGCGCGGATCATGGGCAATGGCGTCAATCACCGCGGCATGCTCGACCCCCCGCAACGCTGGCCGGGATTGGCTGCTCTCAAGAGAAGGATTATTGGGCTGCGTCATACAACAAGCCCCCCTTATGCTCTAAAGCCTCTTATCATGAAAGCAATCCGAGTCAGCGAATTTGGTGGCCCCGAGGTCCTGCACCTGGTCGATGTCCCCGACTTGCATCCCGGCCCGGGAGAAATCCTGGTGACCTTGGAGGCGGTTGGGGTCAATCCCGTGGAAACCTATATCCGATCGGGCCTCTACGCCCTCAAACCGCAGCTACCCTACACCCCGGGCAGCGATGCGGCAGGGGTTGTGACCGAAGTTGGCCCGGGCATTGCCTCCTTTTGCCCGGGTCAGCGCGTATATCTCAGCGGCTCGATCACTGGCTCCTACGCCCAAGCGGCCCTGTGCGGGCCCGCGCATTTAGCCGTTTTACCGGACACGATTAGTTTTTCACAAGGCACCGCGCTCGGAGTGCCTTATCTCACGGCCCACTACGGGTTGTTCCATCGAGGACAAGCCCTTCCGGGCGAAACGGTTTTGGTTCACGGAGCCAGTGGCGGCGTGGGTCTGGCCGCTGTGCAGTTGGCTAGGGCAGCCGGGCTCAGGGTATTTGGCACCGCGGGCACGCCTGCGGGCCTGGATCTCGTCCGGGAGCAGGGTGCCCATGAAGTATTCAACCACCACGACCCCGATTATCTCGAGCGCATCAGCGCTGCCACTGGAGGGCAAGGCTTGGGGCTGATACTGGAAATGCTGGCCAATGTGAACCTGGGCAAGGACCTCACCCTCCTCGCCCGGTTCGGGCGGGTC
>JAYVTN010000477.1:0-4720 GCA_043788785.1 Spartobacteria bacterium
CGCAGATCCCGTAGGTGAGCGCCGGGATGTCGTTTAGCGGGTCGCCACGGAACAAAAAAAGACGCCACACAGGACAGCAAATCCCGATTACTATCAAAAGATATGGAGCCAACCGTCGCCCAAGAAGTAGAAGTAATCCTGGCCAGACAAGGTAGAATTGCTCTTCCAAAGAAAGTGACCAGCTGTGAGCTAGGTTCCAACTCGAAATGTGGAAAACATTGCTCACGTATAATGCTGCCTTTCCAAACTCCCTCCAAGGGATCTGCAGCAAGCCGACTTGCACCACTACAGCGATGATGAGCAGGTGGAAGTAGTAAGATGGGAAGATGCGGAATGTGCGACGAAAATAGAATCGGCCAAGGTTGAGTTTCCCTTCTTCCTCAAGCTCTTTTAGCAGCAGCGAGGTGATTAGGAACCCCGAAATCACAAAGAACAGACGTACTCCTAAATGCCCGAGGTTGCGGGTTAAAACATCTCCGGCCAATGGGAAATGAGTTGTCCCTATCAGGTGGCTGAAAAGTACCATCGCTATAGAAATTGCGCGAAGCCCATCCAAGGAAGGAATGGAGTGATTTGATCCGGCCTTGTTCCGACGATCTCCGGTGGGGTTCCCTGCAACTAGTGCGTCAACCTCGTCGGCTTTGAAGCTCATGGCCTCTTCCAATGATGAGGTGTTGTGGTAAGGGTCCGGTTGACCATGATCTGCATGCCTGCTCCGTAGACATCGCCGGCCTCGATCTGGAGGATGCAAAGTTCTGGAGTCCAGCACAGGCATTCGTCGGTTCGGGCAACCCAAAGCCCGACACCCAGGGTCCAATCACCGCCCGAAAAAGGGACACGGTCCACGGCGCAGTCCAAGGTGCTACACCCCTTCTCAATGGACATGCTGTAGCCGTCATCGGGGTCCGTGGACAGGAGCAGTACTTTGGAGCCGTCGTATCCAGAAAAGCGGATCGCACACGAACCACGTGCCACCCGCCTTTCTGCTTCGAAAGTGATTCGAAATATGCAGGCATCGCCAGACATTACAATCGGCTTTGCGCGCCCTTGGAGATCCAATGTTTCAACGCGGGTGATTGCAAATGGTTGCGAGGAACCGCTCGAAGGCCTCTGATAGAGGACATGCGGAGGAGTCTCCGATGTGCTCTGCACCTGTGCAATTGAAGCCGATAGGTATCGTTGAACTGCTTCCTCTGCAGATCCGTTAAACTCCACCTGTCCCTTGCTGAGAAGAATCCCACGCGTGCAAAGGTTCGTCACTGCCCCCATGTTATGGCTCACAAAGAGAACCGTTCGCCCTTGCTGATTGGCAACATCCCGCATTTTTCCCATGCAGCGGCGCTGAAACTCGGCGTCTCCGACCGCGAGAACTTCATCTACGACAAAAATGTCGGGCTCTAGGTGAGCTGCAACCGCGAATGCCAGTCGCACATACATCCCGCTCGAGTAGCGCTTTACCGGAGTGTCCAAAAAGCGTTCGACTTCTGAAAAGGCAACAATCTCTTCGAATCGGGCTCGGATTTCACTCCGTTTCATTCCCAAGATGGCTCCATTCAGGTAGATGTTCTCCCTTCCTGTCAGCTCAGGATGAAAGCCCGTGCCGACCTCGAGCAGGCTCGATACGCGGCCCCGGATTGTGATCCGTCCCTTGGTGGGTTCGGTGATCCGGCTTAAAATCTTGAGCAAGGTAGATTTTCCGGCACCATTGCGTCCAATGATCCCAACACTCTCGCCTGCCTGAACATTGAAGCTGACATCCCGCAATGCCCAGAAAGTCTCTGAGGCTGATGCGTCCGAATGTTTCGCAGGCGAGGTAAGTCGGCGTACAAGCAAGCCGAAGCTATTGGCCAACACATCCCGTAAAGCCGTGTAATGATGCTGGCGGCCGCCGTTCTGCAAGTGGCGCAGTTGATATTGTCTGCTAACGCCTTCGACTTTGATAACAGGGGTGGACATACGGCTTAGATCACGTCCGCAAAAGCTCGCTCGACCTTTCGGAAGTACCAGATTCCGCTGACAAGGAGGAGACCGACAATGAATCCGGATATAAGGAGGCCGGGCCAATAAATCGTGAATGAACCGCCTAAGATTGCCCAACGAAAACCATCGATGATCCCGACCATCGGATTCAATGAATAAAGTAGACGCAGCTTCTCAGGAAAAACGATGTTGCTGCTGTATCCAACGGGGGAAACATAGAGCCCAAATTGAACGATAAAGGGCACGATGTATCGGAAGTCGCGATACTTTACGTTCAAGGCACCCAGCCATAGCCCCGTTCCCGTTGCGGCGCCAAAGGCAAGGAATGTGAAAAGGGGCAATGTGAGAATCCTCCATCCCGGTACAAACCGATACCAAACCATCAACGCTGCCAAAATGCTGATCGAGATGAAGAAGTCCACCAGTGTGACGATCACGGTGCTGGTTGGAACGATCAAACGTGGAAAATAAATTTTCGCGATTAAGTTGGAATTGCCAATCAGGCTTCCACTGCACTCGGTAAGCGAGTTTGCGAAAAACTGCCATGGCAGCATCGCCGCAAAAACGAGAATATTATACGGCACATTTTCTGAAGGGAGTTTTGCGAGTTTTCCGAAGACAAACGTGAAAACCAGCATCGTCAAAAACGGCCGTATAAGCGCCCAAGCAACCCCGATCACGGTTTGCTTGTAGCGAACGAGGATATCCCTCCATGCCAGAAAATAGAAAAGTTCACGGTAGCGCCAAAGATCGCGCCAGTAATGCGAGTGGGCCCTTCCAGCCTCGATGACAAGTTCTTCATGCATGTGCAGGTGTACTCGGGTTGGGGGTGTGAGATGGGGTGCCAGACATGGCTATAGAATGGTTACACGGGCAGGACTGTTGGTGCTTAGCAGCTACGCAACGCGCTATATACATTCTTTTCCAGGGTCATGTGGTGTCCGGGAAGCGTCGCTCATGAGTGTGGTGGAATATTGATCAACGGTCTGTCGTGCGATCCGATCCCATGTAAACTGCCGACCATAAGCGGCGATCATGTCCGGCTCCCATCGGGTCTCGGTGGCCTTCGCCAATATGTGGGCCAAGCCCTTCGTATCGCCTGGCGTGCATAACCGGCCCAAACTAGGAGAGTTGATGATTTCAGGGATGGCTCCGACCCGGCTCGCCACTACTGGCAGGCCGCAGGCCAGCGCTTCGTGGATGACGACGGGGCAGCCTTCTGTGTGCGATGGTAGGCAGAAGAAGTCTGCGGCACAAAACCACGGGTTAAGCGCTTCGTGAGCAACCGGACCCACCAAGAAGACCCTGTGGGACAGGCCGGCGTTGCTTATGAGTGCTGCCAAGTCGGCCCGTAGCGGTCCTTCTCCTACAATGTATAGGAGAAGGTCTTTTCGGGAACAGGCACCCATCGAATCTATGAGTACATCGATCGCCTTCTCCGGAGACAATCGTGCGACCGTAAGAGCCACTGGACGGTCGAGCGGGATTCCCAACATTGCCCGGGCACTGGTCTTGGACCCGGGACTGAACTTCGCGGGATCAAATCCATTGCAAAGAACAACAATGCGCTGCTTGGGAATTCCGAAATCCCGGGAAATGGACTCCTTGAGTTCGTTGCTGACGGTGATGATCACGTCCGCGTGGTCGAGAGGTTCCTGGATGAGGCGCTTCTCGAACGAGTGTTTGCCCAGGCCAGCATGGCCATGGATCGTAAGTATAACCTTCTTTTGATGGCGCCGCGCATATCGCACGGCTGCATAAGCATCCGGGTAGGGCCAGTGCACGTGAATAATATCAATCTCGGAAATATATGGATTCAATGCGCCGCTTAGTGCGCGGTAATAGCTCCTCCAGCGATGTGGAAAAAACATGGACGGAAGCGCTAGGTATCCGGGATGAGAGATGCAGATTTTGTTGTCCTTTTCAAGTTGGGGGATCGATTTGCGGCTTCTCACCAAGGGAAAGAAGGACACAGGTGCCACGACTCGTACAGGAGTGTGCATGGAAAGTGCCCGTGCGAATTCCTTGACGAAGATGCCGTGCATGGGTCTCGCCGGGTTTGGATAAAGGTGGCTGATAACGCACACACGAGGTGCGCCTACGCCGTGAGCGAGAGTACCCAAATTACGTGCGGCATCTTCAATCAATGTGAATGAGCTCCGGGTTCAAATGCATACACCCGGATTTCCGATTCTGCTTCGCGCGAACCGCGAGAGGCCGGTGCCGTTGCCAGGAGTCGGAAGCGGGTTGGGTTCTTAGCGAGAGTTTCCTCCAGTAGGCTGTGATGTTTGAGATGCAGGGCTGGGGGGATCGAAAAGTCCACGACGATCCGGCTGATGGAGTGATGCTGGAGGCCTTCGAGTAGTTCCTGCGGGTTCTGGTATTGGGACGTGTATCCTCTGCCCATCCAGTCGCTAGTGGCCAACAGCTTGCTACCTCGCCGGACGACATGGTCTGGGCGAATCTCTTGTGTGGCCAACTCTGCAATGAAGGCACCTTCGCCGATGGCATCCGACGAGATGAGAAGATCACCCTGAACCTGCTTTAGAACGAACGCGACAGGGGTGAAATCCGGACCATGCTTCTTGTAGAGTCCAAAACCCTGTGCGGCCATTACGGCGCACATCAGAATGACCAAAGCGAGTCGGACATAGTTGGGGAAGGATTTGGCCGAAAACGGAAAACGGCGGAGCGTCACAGTCTGAACGCGTTCCAGCCCTGCCATCGCCAATACAATTAA
>JAYVTN010000478.1:0-5233 GCA_043788785.1 Spartobacteria bacterium
TGGCCTCTGCCCACCTTTATCTTCACGGGGCTCATCTCACCCACTTCCAGCCCGTGGGCGCACATCCGGTTCTCTTCCTGAGTGCCTCAAGCTGCTTCCAATCCGACAAACCCATTCGCGGTGGAATTCCCATCATATTCCCATGGTTCGGGCCGCGTGCGGGCTATCCCGAGTCGCCCATCCATGGATTTGCCCGGACACGCGATTGGACCCTTGAAAGCCTCCACTGTGAGCACGAGGTCGTCACTGTGGTCTTAACCCTCCAGTCTAACGACGACACCCGCCAGATCTGGCCGCAGGATTTCGTGCTCAGATACCGGGTGGTCATCGGCTCGCATCTGGCACTGACTTTGGAAGTAGAGAATTGCTCCATTCAACCGTGGAACTTTGAAGAGGCTCTTCACACCTATTTCCAAGTCGGTCCGGTTCAACAGGTGAAGGTTTCCGGCCTGGCTTCCACCCAATTCATCGACAAGGTGGACGCCATGGCTCGCAAAACCCAGGATTCCGCACCGATCAGTTTCCAGGGTGAAACCGATCGCATTTATCTGGACACGGCAGCCACTTGCATAGTGGAGGATCCGGGCTTGCAGCGCTCCCTTGAAATCCAAAAACAGGGATCCCTGACTACGGTCGTCTGGAACCCGTGGATAGCCAAAGCCCATGCCATGGCTGATTTCGGAGACCAGGAATGGGCCAACATGATATGCGTGGAAACGGCAAATGCCGCAGATAACCTCCTCAAACTGCAACCCGGCGCGAAGCACTCAATGCATGTTGAAATCGCGGTGCTTCCCAAGAATTCCTAGGATCCTTTCCTCTCGGGCGCCTCTATCCCATGGTGGTCGGCATTGACGGGATGTGCATCCCGGAATTCAGTTCCGCGCCCCAATTCCAGCCACACATCCCGTAGATCCCGCTACGCCACCTGAGTTCCTGTCAGAACCCCCCAGAACCCCCAGAACCCCCAGTCGCTTCCCGCTGCGTGCTAATCGCTCCCAGGTCAAACGAATGTAGCCGAAAGGGTGTCGGCCATCAGTTTGCCGCGCTCGGTCAGTAGAACCCGGTCCTCGGTGGTTCTCATAAATCCGTCCGCCACAAATTGTGCGATCTCGGCTCCCCACTCACTCAGTTCGTGCATCGGGACTCCCCGGTTGGTGCGGAAGCCAAAGGCAATGCGTTCGGACTGCCGGGTTCCGCCCGAAAGCTCTTCAGTAAACGAAGAGGATGGCCGGCCTGCCTCGATGCGCTCACAGTACGCCACGGTATCGGCCACATTTTCCCAGCGGCTCTGGCCAATGGTGGAAAAAGCGCTGGGGCCCAGTCCCAGATAATCCGCCCCCAGCCAGTAGGCGAGATTGTGGAGGCATTCCCGGCCTGGCCGCGCGTAATTGGAGATCTCGTACTGCTCAAACCCGGCCGCACCCAAGGTTTCCATGGTCGACTCGAACAGGTCAGCGTCCCACGCAGAATCCTGGGTGAATTCACCACGAACGAACCGTGCAAAGAACGCGGTGTCCTCTTCGTAGGTCAAGCAATAGGCCGAAATGTGTTCTGGCCCGAGCTTTACCGTCTTCTCCAAGCTGGCTTGCCACTGGGCACGGGTTTGGGTCGGGACGGCAAACATCAGATCCAAATTGACGTTATCAAACCCCGCTTCCCGCAGGATTTCATAACTCCGCTCGGCTTGGGCTCCGTTATGGACCCGGCCCAGGACCTTCAGCAATCCTTCATCCCAAGACTGCACGCCCATGCTGATGCGGTTGACCCCCAACTGCCGCAGCAATTGGGCTTTTTCCAATGAAACCGTTGCCGGATTCATCTCCAGGGTCCACTCGCGCAATGCGCTAAGATCCAGACGCTGGCGTAATCCCGAGAGCAGATAGTCCAGTTGCGGGGTACTCAGTGCGCTTGGGGTGCCCCCGCCGAAAAAGATCGTCTGGGGCCGCACTTCCATGGATTGCTGCCGCAGATCCACTTCCGCCAACACCGCATCCAAGAACCGCTGGGTTTTGTTCCGGTCACTGGCTTCCTTATAGAAGCTGCAGTAGGGACACACCTTTGGACAGAACGGGATGTGAACGTATAAATGGTCTACGGCCATGAGTGTGTTGTTCCACTACGACCGCTGGGACGCGAACTCAATGGGGAGTGGCTTCTTCGGCGCCCAACCCGGTATTCGCCCGCACACTTAGCTCTGTGTACAGCGCTTCGGCCCGTGGTTCCCGTTTGAGGAACGTGCCGATGATAGCCGCCAGGAAACCCAGAGGAATGCTCACTATCCCGGGATTTTCGAGCGGAAAAATGGGGGCCCTTTGGATGAAGTGGCGTGCGACTTTCACGGAAGGCGGATCAATCCCCATAATGCTGGGGCCGATCAGAATAAGCCCAATGGCTCCGATCAACCCCACCGCCAATCCGGCAACGGCGCCGGTCGTGTTGAAGCGCTTCCTGAACAGGCTCAAGACAATCACCGGCAAATTCCCGCTGGCCGCCACCGCAAACGCCAGTGCCACCAGGAATGCCACGTTGACCGTCGGGCCTAGAAGAATGGCAATAAGGATACTAATCCCACCCACCACAAAAGCCGTAATCCGGGCCACACGCACCTCTTCCCCGGGCCGATGCTCTTTGCCGTAGTGCAGCACATTGGTATAGAAATCGTGGGCAAAACTCGTGCTCGCACTGATGGTCAACCCGGCGACGACCGCCAAAATCGTGGCAAATGCCACCGCGCTGATGAAGGCAAAGAATACTTCGCCCCCGAGCGCCTGGGCCAGCATCGGAGCACTCGCATTGGGCGTGCTTTTTCCCAGCGCATCCACAATCTTGTCGGGGCCCAGGATCGTAGCGGCCCCGAAACCGAGGAAGGTGGTCATGATGTAAAACAGCCCAATGATGAGCATCGCCCAAACGACACTGGAGCGGGCCGTTTTGGCATCCGGCACGGTATAGAAGCGAACCAGGACATGGGGCAATCCAGCCGTTCCGAATACCAGAGCCAGCCCCAAGGAAAGCAAGTCCAAAGGCCCCCAACCGCCGGGGGTGACAGCGGCACCGTATTTGAGACCCGGTTGCAGGAAATCCCGGGTGATCACTTCGCCCGCCTTGTTGTGGGAGGAGATGTGACCCAATGCATCAAAGAAGGCGGAGAAGCTGAAATTGAAATGCTTCATGACCAGGATACTCAGGAAGAGCGATCCGCTCATGAGTAGAATCGCTTTGATGATCTGTACCCATGTGGTCGCCAGCATCCCTCCGAATACCACATACACGATCATCAGGGCACCCACCCCGCAGACCGCCAATTCGAAGCTGACCCCTGGCAAAAGCAGTTTGACCAGCGTTCCGGCCCCCACCATCTGTGCCACCATGTAGAAGGTGGAAACCGTCAGCGTGCTTAGGGAAGCCATCGCACGCACAGGACGCGGGCTTAACCGGTAGGCCAACACATCCGCCATGGTGTACTTGCCCGCATTCCGCAACGGCTCCGCCACTATCAAGAGCACGGTCAGATAAGCCACCAACCAGCCCACACTATACATGAAGCCATCGTAACCGTAGAAAGCGATCATGCCGCTGATGCCGAGGAAACTTGCAGCACTCATGTAGTCACCAGCTACGGCCAATCCGTTCTGCCAGCCTGTGATGTTGCGGCCTGCGGCAAAATACGCGCTCGCCCCGGAACTCTTCCGGGCACTGAAATACGTGATGACGAGGGTTGCGGCCACAAAGGCCAGGAAAATTCCAAGTGCTGGAGTCATGGGAAAGAAAAGCGGACCGCTGCGATTTGAGTTACGGGCGTTTGTTGAAGCCGAAGCGCTTGAGCAACTCACTGACTCTGCGGTCCCAACCCGCAGCCACGACCACGTAGACCAGTGCCAGACTCCACGCCATGAAGAACTGGGAAAGCGCAAACAGGTAAGCCACGTTGATGTTGCCCCAGACTTTCTTCTCCATCAGCTGCGGCTGGTAACCCACCAAATACGGGAGGGCGAAATAGTAGACCACAAAGAATGCCGTGGCAGGGACGATGAAACGGGTTTTAGCCTTGAGCAAACGGCGGAAGTCCTCGCTTGCGGCAATGGCATCCCAATCGACCACGGGCCCGCTTTCTGCCGCCGTGAATTCATGGGCAGGCTTGGGTAAATCGCGTCCGAGAGGGGCAATATCGGTCGCCGAACCGGTAATTGGCGTCAAATCTCCGGAGCTAGGGGCACTCATGACCGGACGCTATGGTCCTAGAGGCTAGCCCGTCCAGCGGATACTGGATTTTTAGGGGCGGGCGTACTTCGGCGGCGCAAAGAGACGGAAAGTGCGGGCAGGTTCGCGGCCCGTGTTCAGGAAACGATGCGCGACTCCTCCCGGGATGATGACGGCCTGGCCCCCGCAAATCCGGGCTTGCTCCTCAGCCACTTCGGCGATGAGTTCGCCCTCCACGACCATCAGCACCTGGTTCCGCATTTACACTTTACGCCCGAATTTCTTCTCCAGGTCCCCATAGCTCATCTGGATCATGGTCGGACGCCCGTGGGGACAGCAGTAGGGCAACTCGCAGGCTAGGAGATCTTCGACCAAGCGCACCAACTCGGGTTCCCGCAAATAATCATTGGCTTTGATCGCGTGCCGGCAAACCGTTTTGGCGATCATCTCTTCGCCCAAGCGCAAACGGGAGGTTTGGCTGCTGACCGTGTTCAATTCGTCAATGATATCGTGAAGGAGTTGGCCTGGGTCTTCGGCCTTTAAGAACGTGGGCAGCGAGTCCAGTTTGAATGTCCCCGTCCCGAACGGCTCCAATCCGATGCCCACGCGTTCCAACAACTCCAAATTGGCGAGCAACCAATCCGAATCCCGCGGACTGACTTGCAAGGTCAAGGGCAGCAGAAGCCGTTGGGTGGGAATCCCTTGGAGCTCCATCCGACGCCGCATTTCCTCGAATAGGATCCGCTCATGGGCGGCATGTTGATCCACGAGAACCAGCCCGCTGGCGTTTTCCATGAGAACGTAGAGTTTGCCCAAGACCCCGAGGATCCGGAAGTCTTTCCCGGGGTTCGCAGGCGTTAGCGGCTCGGCGCTTGGCGTGAAGCCAGGCTCCACTCCGGTTGTGGAGGGCTGATTCGTGGCGCCCGGATCCGCGGGAGGCAGATCCGCGGGAATTGCCGGAGGTTGGCGGGCACCTTCCACGGGCGATGTCGCCCAATCCCGCCGCAAGCTGACCTGCTCACTTTTGGGG
>JAYVTN010000479.1:0-8466 GCA_043788785.1 Spartobacteria bacterium
CCGCCGCGGGGGCAGGCGCAGGCACCGGAGCGGGGGCGGCGGCCGGGAGCGGATCGGCAAAGTCGGTCGAACTTACCGGAACATAAACGTCGTTTGGCCCGTAACGCACCTTGAGCCGTTGGCCTTCTTGGCCATTGATCTTGAGACGGATCCCGGGCTGAAGCAGCGCACGACCAAATTGCAGTTGCACCTCAGTCACTTTGGTAATGACCACAGAAGTGCGGGTCTGGGGCTGGGGCGGGTCCGCAGGCCCGGCAACGGGCTGCGGGGCGGGAGCCGCCACAAGCTCCGTCTTGGTCTCGGGCGCGTCCGCTGTGGGATTGGGCACCGGGGCTGGTTGAGCGGCACCCGGGTCTGCGGCCTGGATCGGCGCTGCCGGCTCGGAACCCGCTGCTATCATCTTAGGCTCCCCGGCAGGCGGGGCTGGATCCTGCCTTTCGGGCGCCGCTTGGGACGCGGGAGGGGTTGCATCAGAAGTTTTATCCCGATTGGAGGGGCGTTTTCCCGAGCGTTCGGGGGATTGGGCCGCTCGGGTCTGCTGCGGCGCTACCGGGGCCATGCCGGATTGGACGCGAGCCTCATCCGCTGTGCGCTGGGACATCTGATATCCCGCATAGAGCACATAAAAGGTCGCCAAGAGAACCAAGCCCATGATCACTCCGCGAACCGCTGCCGTCGCCGGGCTGGTAGCTTCCCGGACGCGGACCAGATGGGCGTGGGCCCCGGCCGAAGAACCGAGGGTTTTACTGGCCACCTTGGTGGCCAGCTTGCGCGATTTCGGGAACTTGTATTTGCTTCTGGCCAAGCTGGTCCCCAATTGGGGGAACTTGGCGTTGATGGCGGGGAGAAAATAGTGCGAGGCGGCTTCCTCGGGCTTGGAGTCCCAGTTTGGGAACCGGGAATCAAGCCAGCTGACCAAAACCTGGGAATGGACCTGGGTGAGCTTGGGAAAAAAGTGGCTGCCCAGTTTTTGGGTCAATTCGAGATAGTGAGCGGGGCGATTTGCCTTAAGGGTCTGGATCTCCGCAGCGAAAAGCTCGGGGTGGAGCTTGAGCCGGTCCGCGTTCCAGCTTGCGAGCCGGGCGGGATCTTTTGGGGAATCCATGGCGTCACTGGCCAGCACTGCGGCTTCCTCCTTAGAGACATTTGGGGTGTAGACGATCCCCATGTAGTCCAGGAACGCACGCTGTCGAGCGTGGGCGGGCTCGGGAGGAGCGGCAGGAGTCAGCGCAATCACGGGCGCTGGCACCGGCACTGAAGTCGATGCCTCGGGAGGCGGTGGTGGCGGCTTTGCCGCATGGACTGCCTCGGGTGCGGGATAAAGGACCCCATGGAGCGGCGCCCATTTGGGCATGCCGGGGCGCCACGCTAAATCGGTGGTCAGCACATCCCCTTGTTTGAGCAGGGTGTGGATGGTGAGTTCTGCGAACGGGCCGATCTCCTTGCCATCGCGAAGAATATAAATGTCCATTTCTAGAGGGGGGTAATCCGGCAATACTGGTGTTTAACTGGCCAAAGCCGCGTTCTGGTCGGGGAAAATCCGGAAGATCTGATCCAACCGGGCGATCTCGAAGATATTGCGCACATTGGGGCGCAATCCACAGAGGGCCAGTTGTCCACCATAGCCATGGACATGTTGGAGGGTTTCGATGAAAACGGCTAACCCGGAGCTATCGATGTAGGAGACCTTGGAGAGGTCCACGATGAGTTTAGCGGGGGTCTGGCTGACCAGCGTATTAAGTTGGGCGCGGATCTGGGGGCTCTGGTGCAAATCGAGTTCGCCGTTCAGAGCCAACAAACCAGGTTCAGGGCGAAGTTCGGAGGCCATAGCGCCCTGTCTATCACCCCGGGAAAGCTATCGAAAGCGCAAACCTGCCATCTTCAGCGTGCGAGGACGTGGCCATCGACGTAGACGACGTTCATCAACTTGCGAACGCCTGGCGAGTCGGGCTGGTGGACCGCCTCATAGTCGGTGAGCATTGGCACTTTCGACGGCCGTGCCGTGAAGGTGCGCCAGGGGGTGACAATACGGACATTGCCCACGGTTTCCTCCTCGGCCATCGGCTGCCACATGTAGCTGGTGCGCACCTTCGCAAACCAATTGGGCCCCTTCAAGTCACTGGCACATTGAAGGTTCTTAGGGGTAATTCCATACTGGGCGAGAGCTTCGGGCAGCTCCTTGGCATCTTCGCCCGCCGACTCGTCGGTGGGATTAAGTTTGATAACGGGGTATTTATTGCTGTTGTCCATGGCCGCCGCATTAACGGCCATCCAAATTTGGCGCAGGTTACTCGCGCAAGCCGCCGTCCGGCTGCGTTCGATCATCCCTTGGACGACGGGCAGGAGCAATGCCGCCAAGAGCCCGATGATTACCACCACCACGATCAGTTCGATGAGGGTGAAGGCTCGTTTTGCGTAAAGCTGAGGTTTCATCGCGGTGCTCATTTAGCTCCCAAGCTCTGCTGTTTGCGCTCCCGGTATTTCTGGGCACGTTGCAGACGTTGCGCGGGAGTGCGGCGCGCGTCCCGGTCGGCATTGCGTTTATCCATACGATCCTGAACTTCCGGACGTTCCATGAACTCCTCCATCTTAGCTCGGCGTTCCTCGGGCTTGAGGTCGCGCATGGAGGCGAAAAACGTCCGGCGCTCCTCCATCTCGGCTTGGGCGGCCGCACGCTTTTCGGGTGGCAGCTTAGCGATCTCGGCCGTCATCCTCTCTTCCATGGCTTCCCGGTTCATTCCCCCAAAGCGGCCGCCTTCACTCGGGGTGCCTGGCCCCTCATCCGGGGGGCGTTCCCCGCGTTCACGATTGCGTTTGGTTAGTAGGAAGAGTTCTTGCAGCCGTCCTTTAGCGGCCTTCGCCAATTTCGGGGCGACCGAACCGATCTGCCCCGAACCCGGCGCCGACGATATGGCCGGGTTCCACGTCTCGGGAACCGCGAAGCTGGCCGAAACCGATCGGGCTGCCCCTTCTAAATAATTCTGTAGAGTAGCCTCCCCGGGCGCTTTCACATCCCAAACATCCCGCCGGGGGTCTACGGGCACCCCGGATTCTTCGCCGGTTGGAGGCAAAGGATAGAAAAGGGTTTTCCACCCCTCCAGATTGGCTCCGGCCGAAAGGGAATCGGCCGCTCCCGCCACCGTACGCGCATCCGGCCCGAGGAGGTACTGGAGACGCCACCGGGCATCGGTGACGGCCGCCAAAGTTTCCAGCGCTTCGGCCAGAGGCACTTTATGGACGTGCATCCGCACCGGAGTGGCCGGATCGAGTTCGCTGCGCACCACGACGTGTCCTTGTTTGGAAACCATCCGCACGATGTCGCCCAAAGGCCGGTCGTCCGAGTCCACGGTGATCAGACCCCAGTTTCGCCACACGTAATAGCTGACGTTGGCTATGAGCAGCAGGGAGAGCATGGCCACCCATCGGTTTCGGTTCATTGGGAAGGTGAACCCTGAAACGGGCGATTAGTTGCGGGCCGCTTGCGTGGGCATGGCACCGGAAAGGGTCGCGACGACTCCAGCCAAGGGACCAAAGGGACTAAAAGAACTCACGGGACCGGCAAGACGCGTAGTCGTCCATCTGGTCCATGGCGTCCAGTACGTCCAGTACGTCCATTGCGTCCATTGCGTCCATTCGGTCCCCCGGCGCGCTACACGGCCACCACGTTGACCAACTTGCCAGCCACGACGATGACTCTCTTGACCGTCTTGCCTGTCAGGTGCTCCTGCACACGGGCGCAGCCCAACGCGGCGGCTTCGATCCCGGCCGCGGTTTCATCCTTGTTGACGACAATCTTGTCCCGCAGCTTGCCGTTAACCTGCACCGGCAGCTCGATCTCGTCCTCGATCAAATGCACAGGATCCCACTCCGGCCAAGGTTGCTCGGAGATCCGCCCCGCATTGCCGGGATCGGCCCCGGGATGGAGCTTCTCCCACAATTCCTCGGTGATGTGGGGGGCAAAGGGATTGAGGATCGTCAGCAAGATCCGGACGGCCGCCAAGGGCCGGGGATTAGCAGGGATAAACGCGCTCACGAACTTCATCATCTCAGAAATCGCCGTATTGAACCCGAGCACCTCGACGTCCTCCCCCACTTTTTTTACCGTGGCATGGATGACCTTGAGCTGCGCTTTATTCGGTTCCACTTCCGCCAAGGCCGAGGAGAGCACCCACTCGCCGGCTTGGTTCTCTTCCATGATCAATCGCCATACCCGGGCCAGGAACCGGGAAACGCCTTCGACGCCCGTCATGTTCCACGGCTTCATCTGTTCCAACGGCCCCATGAACATCTCATAGAGCCGAAACGCATCGGCCCCGTACTGCGCGATCACATCATCGGGGTTTACGACATTCCCGCGCGACTTGGACATTTTCTGGCCGTCTTCCCCCAAAATGATGCCCTGGTTGACCAAGCGCTGGAAGGGCTCCGGGGTAGACACGTGGCCAAGGTCAAAGAGCACCTTGTGCCAAAAGCGCGCATAAAGGAGATGCAAAACGGCGTGCTCGGTGCCCCCCACGTACAAATCAACCCCGCCATGGACCCGGCGGCTCCCGTCGAGGGAACCCGTCATCCAGTAACGCTCGGCGTCCCGACCCACGAAGCGTTCCGCATTTTGCGTATCCGTGTACCGCAGGTAATACCAGCATGAGCCCGCCCACTGGGGCATGGTGTTGGTTTCGCGCGTTGCCGTGTCGCTATAACGGACCCAATCGGTGGCTTTGGCCAAAGGCGGCTCGCCCGTGCCAGTGGGTTTGAAATCGTCCAGGATTGGAGGGTTCAGCGGCAATTCACTGGCATCGATGGGCCGGTGTTTCCCGCCTTCCCAGACAATCGGGAATGGCTCGCCCCAGTAGCGTTGGCGGGAGAACAACCAATCGCGAAGTTTGTAACTGACGGTTTTACGGCCCACCCCGAGAGCTTCCAGTCGGCGGGTGATCTCGGCCTTGGCTTCGAGCGTGGGCAATCCATCCAACGGGCCCGAATTGATTGCATACCCTTCCCCGGCCAAGCATTCGAGGGGTTCGGCACTGCAAGGCGATTCCCCGCCCAAGCCCAGCTGGGGGCTCTCGGAAACGACGGCGCGAATGGGGAGGGAATACTTGCGGGCAAACTCCCAATCCCGTTCGTCATGGGCGGGCACAGCCATGATGGCCCCCGTGCCGTAGCCGATAAGAACGTAATCGGCTATCCACACAGGGATCTGTTGTCCGTTGACCGGGTTGATCGCATACGCGCCCGTGGAGACCCCGGACTTCTCCTTGGCCAACTCGGTGCGTTCCAAGTCGCTTTTGCGCGCGGTTTTTCCCCGGTATTCCTCAATCGAAGGCGCCTGCTCCTCGGTGGCGATCCGGTCAACTATCGGGTGTTCGGGCGCGAGCACCATGTAGGTGGCTCCAAAGAGTGTATCCGGGCGCGTGGTAAACACGGTGATGGCACGGTCGCTCTCGGCCAGCCGGAAGTGGACTTCGGCGCCCTCGCTACGGCCTATCCAGTTGCGCTGCAGCGCCTTGATGCCTTCCGGCCAGTCCAAGCCGTCGAGTTCTGCAATAAGTCGCTCGGTATAGGCCGTGATCCGCAGCATCCATTGACGCATCGGCCGCCGAACGACAGGAAACCCCCCTACCTCGCTCCTCCCATCGATGACTTCTTCATTGGCCAAAACGGTGCCTAATTCCGGACACCAGTTGACGGGGACCTCCGCCACATACGCCAAGCGGACGCTGTCGGGATCCTCGCCTGTATACGTGGAGATGGGCTCGGCGCGCTGGGTCTCTGGATTAAACCACGAATGGTAGATCTGCAGGAAAATCCATTGGGTCCACCGGTAGTAGCCCGGGTCGGTCGTATTGACCTCCCGCTGCCAATCGTAGGCGAATCCGATGCGTTTAAGCTGGCCCTTGAAGTGCGCCACATTGCGGGCCGTGGTGATCGAGGGATGGTCGCCGGTCTTGATCGCGTACTGCTCAGCGGGCAATCCGAAGGCGTCCCAACCCATGGGATGGAGAACGTTGTGGCCGGTCATCCGCTTGAAGCGGCCCATGATGTCGGTGGCCGTGTACCCTTCGGGATGGCCCACATGCAGCCCCGCCCCGCTGGGGTACGGGAACATATCGAGCACGTAATATTTGGGCTTGGAAGCATCGAACCCGGGTTGGCCGGGGTTGGGGACGTGGAAAGTATCGTGTGCGTCCCAAAAGGCCTGCCACTTGGGTTCGAAGTGGTCGTAGGGATAGGGTTTGCGGCGTTCGATACTCATAGCGGAGGGGAATCAAACCGCTGGGCACTCAGGCGTCAAGATTGCGCAGTTACATGGGAAGCGCGGCCTCCTATGGCACGGGCCTCCAGCCCCCCTGGAAGCGGCCCTCCCGGGTGCACCGTCCTTAAGCTGGAAGCCGACGCCACAGCCGAGCCCGCCCGCAAAAGCTTGCGCGTGGCGCTGGGGGTTGTAAGCCATCGGCCTCCATGCGCGCCCTGCTCCTTGCCACCCACAACGCCCACAAGACCGGCGAGATCCGGCAGATCCTAGGCGCCTCTTTCGCGGTCACCGACCTCAGAGCCCACCCCGAGGTTCCTCCAACCCAGGAAACAGGTGCGACGCTTGAAGAAAACGCCATCTTGAAAGCCCTCGACGCTTCCCGCCTCTTTGATGGCCTCGTGCTTTCGGACGATTCCGGGCTCGAGGTGGATGCTCTGGACGGCGCTCCCGGCGTGCACTCTGCCAGATACGCGGGCGAAACCGCGACGGATTCCGGCAATCGCGCCAAACTCCTCCATGAACTCAGCGCTATTCGTTCCGGTGCCAAAGAAATCCCCGCACGATTCCGCTGCGTGATGGCGCTAGCCCAGAAGGGGGTGCTCCTGGGCACTTTCGAAGGGGCAATCGAAGGCTCTATCCTGGAAGCCGAGCACGGCGAGGGGGGCTTTGGCTACGATCCGCTTTTTGCCCCCATGGGGTATTGCGAAAGCTTCGCCCAATTACCTGCGGAGCTCAAAAATGAACTCAGCCACCGCGCCTTGGCGCTGGCAAAAGTACAACGGTACCTGGCGGAGTCCTAACCAACGGGGCGGGCCTCAGCCGCGTCGCAGCTCACCTTGAACGCCTGCTCGTCATGTCATCAGGTATGAAACGCGTCCCCTTCATCGGGCAAGACTGCTCTAACGCTAAAGTCCTACGTGGGCTGCGGTTTTGCCTTAGCATTTGAGCGCCCCGGAGTTTATAACGCGGGCTGTTCTAAACATCGGCCTCCCATCGGGCTCGTCATTCTACTCATGAAAACCCTCGGCCCGACCTCTTGCATCGAGACCCTCGAACCACTCACGTTCCCGCCTCCGTCCTGTTTACCGGCGGGGCCGACGCTATTCGTCCGCCCCATCGGTCGGAAGTCCAGCTGATCGCCGCATACGCACCACCCCTCACCCCTTGTCTCCGGGAAAACAGCGACGTCGCAACTGGAATGTCCGCGGTGCGGTCATGAGCACCTGGCATCCCACGCGACTGCTAACCGGTTACGGGTGGGACGCGATCACTGCGGGATGCCTGTTGGGACCGCGTCCCCCTGCCAACCTGTTGTTACTCGGGCTCGGGGGCGGCACCATCGTGGGCCAACTCCTGCATCTTTTACCGGAGCTCCAAATCACTGCCATTGATCTGGATCCGTACGCGCTGAGCACGGCCCAGACCAATCTCGGCGCCTTGGCTGACCGGATCCGCATCGTTCAAGGCGATGCTTACGCCTGGGTGCGCAACTGTCCGACGCGCTTCGATGTCATCGTTGATGACATCTACGCTTCGGGCCCCCAAGACGTGTTCCGGCCGGTGCCTTTGGATGGTCACCTCACAGCGCTGCTGGCCTCCAAGCTCACGGCCGATGGCATTCTGGTTGCCAACCTCGTGCTCGGGCCCGGTCACCGGAAGATGCACTCGCTAGCGCGGGCTGGCTTTCGCGCCAACTTCCCGCAGATGCGCAGCGTGCGCCCGCCACGAGGCTACAACGTGATCCTGGTGGGGGGTCGAGTGGTGCAACCGCCCGCCAGCCTCCGCCAATGGAGCGCCCAGTGGCCCCCAGCCGATCGCCGCTGGTGGGAGCGCTTGCGCGTCGGGTCATAGCGGTGCTCGGAACAAAGATGTGGCATGGGCTTTCCATCCCACGGAGTGCTCGGGTTTTCGCACCCGCTGGACCGGTGACTTGGTGGAACGCGTTTCTGACCGCCTCCCTGGCTGAGGCTACGCAGGGATTCCCCGCCATCCCAGAAGGCGAATGGTCATGTGACCGGCGAGTGGTTCGCGGCGGCAGAAACAATCAAAAAAGATCTGAGTGGCTACCGGTACGCTCTAAGCGCAGCTCCTCGTCGGCGAGCTTGTAAATTAGATACCTCCGGCAAAGCCGGAGGCTTGAAATTGTGAGCCGCTCAAAGCGGCAGTTCTAATTTACGCTCTTTCTTGTTGGTTGGTTTTTTGTTGCTCAC
>JAYVTN010000480.1:0-10795 GCA_043788785.1 Spartobacteria bacterium
CTTTGCTGTGGTGCTGCGAGCACCGCACCCACCACAAACACGTCGACCACGACGAGGATCCCTACGACATCAACAAGGGCCTTTTCCATGCCCACATCGGCTGGCTGCTCTTCAAACTCAAGCCATCCCCCCCATTCGATAACGTTTCCGACCTCAAAAAAGACCAGCTTGTCATGTGGCAACACCGCCATATCCATTGGATTGGTGTTTCAGTCGCCTTTTTGCTCCCTGCCGTCCTTGGTTACGCATGGGGTGGTTGGTCCTCTGCTCTGGGCGCTTTCCTGATCGCCGGTGTCGGTCGCGTCGTTTTCCTCCAGCACTGCACTTTTTGCATCAACTCCCTCTGCCATTATATCGGCACTCGCCCGTATTCCTCCAATTGCAGCGCGCGTGATTCCTGGATGATGGCGGTGGTTACTTTTGGGGAAGGCTACCACAATTACCACCACGAGTTTCAGCACGACTACCGCAATGGCGTGAAGCCGTGGCAGTTCGATCCCACCAAATGGATCATTTGGACGCTCTCAAAACTCGGCTTGACTGACAAACTCCGCACCGTTCCCTCTGAGAAGATCCTCCTTTCCGAACTGGCCGAGGCTCAACGCTGCATCCAGACCAAACTCAACACCCCGGGTCTTCCAGAGTCCGCCCGCACTTACATCCTCGATGCCTATAACCGGCTTCAGGCGACTGCGGTGACTTGGAATTCCTACAAGAACGAGCGCATCGAGATCACCCGGGAGATGCTTGCCGAGTTGAGCACTGAAATCCGTTCGGCCCTGAGCAGTCTCAAGGGCAACGGGCTCCAAGGACAAACCTAACCCCTGCGCATGCAGGGCTCCCGGATGCACGAGCGTCCTCTGATCGTCCGTGTGCTGGAGCCTTTGGCTGCCAGCATTTGGATTCTGTTCATTCTCTGGACGGGCGTGGTCGCTTGCGTGTGGTTCTTCCACATCGGTGAAGTCCAAATCACCGAGCGCGTTGCAAATGTCGGGCTACGAGCGGCCCTTCTGGCCATCCTGCGCGCTCTCGACCCGGCTTGGCTCACTTTGGCAGCCCTAAACACCTACACAGCTTGGGTAAGGCGCTCCGGCTTGGAATCTGCCCGGCGGTGGGCCGCTGGAATCCTCGCAGGCTCAATTTTAATCGCCTGGTGCAGTGTTCTCACCCACCTGCCTTTGGGACCCATCCAGTACACTGACCGGTTGGGAGCCAAAATCGGTCCGGTCCCCTTTGCCCTGCCCCTCTTGTGGATCGCCATTGTCTTCAGTGCACGCAACGTGGCAGAACGCCTGCAACCGCGCGCGGACCATTGGAAAATCTCCGTCTCCACGGGCTTGCTCGCGCTTCTGACAGCGCTCAACGTGGAACCCATCGCGTGGAAAGTGCGGTCCTGGTGGATGTGGTACCCGGGCGACCTGCATCCTCCGGGCAATACACCGATCTCCAACTATGTGACCTGGTGGCTCGCTGCTACTGCCTTCGCCTGGATGTTGCGTCCGAAGAACCCGAACACAGGGCCTTCCACGAAGGCCTCCCTGGTGTTTGTCTGTCTGAACGGGGTTTTCCTAACCGCCCACCTCTCCAGATTCGTTTATTGAGTGGGAGCCTGAATGAAATTGAACCTTTTTAATCGAATCACGCGCGCGTTCCACAGGGAAGAGACGCTGCACCCAGTCGAGTGCCGCATGGCCAAACATTGGATAAAGCAACGGCTGGCCAAGGTATTCCCTGAACTCCGATGTGACCCCCGGGGCCTTGAAGCTGCCTACCAAGCGCTCAATCTGGCGCCCCGTCCCGGAAGCGAAGCAGGCGAGCCGGATACCGTATTCGAGCTAAAAGGCCCGTACGATTAAGCCCAAACGTCACAGATGGGTCCCGCGCCGGGTCCGTAAAGCCGAGCTACCGCGGGTTTTGAGATGCCAGGTCCAACCCCTGGCTGCTCTGTACGTTGCGCCTTGGCGAGACTTTGCGTGAGCATTCCCAGATTACGAGAGCTGACTCTTCGGGCTCTGCGGCTCCGCGTGAAAATTTCCCCCGCCGTCCCGCGAGCTGCCGGTGGATTTCACGCAAAGTGCGCAATGGCGCAACGTTTGGGAATCAGCCTTGGTAAGCTTGGTGTTCTTGGTGTGAGGATTCTCCCGGTCCGCTCCCAACCGCCAACCAGCTCCCCAAGGCTCCTTTTTGCTACCTGTGGTTCCAACCCTGAAAAGGCATTGACCAGAGATTTCGCAGGTTTTCACAGATGCCTCGGGCTTGGGCTCGCTCTTCAATCTGTGTTCCTCTGTGAAATCTGTGGTTAAAGATATTTGAAATGCCACTTGCGAGGCCTCCCAACGGGACATCCGGGCAAAAAAACGGCCCGGCTGAGGCCGGGCCGTTTTTCGCAAACAAACAGGAAGCTAAAACGGGATATCGTCTTCAGCGGCATCCAAATCGGGATCCGCAGGAGGCCGGGGAGATGGACTCGCAGGGCGCGAGGGACGCGCTGCCGGACGGCTCTCACCGTACTCGCGCTCACCAGAACCACCAGAACCACCAGAACCACCAGAACCACCAGAACCGCCGCCAGAACCGCCGCCAGAACCGTCTCGGGAGCCGAGCAACTGGATCTGTTCGCCCACAACTTTCATTTTCGAACGCTTTTGGCCGCTCGTCTTGTCATCCCACGAATCCAGCTTGAGCCGGCCTTCGATGTAGACAGGGCGCCCCTTCTTGAGGTACTCGCCGGCAATCTCTGCGACGCGTCCGAAAAGCTCAACGTCCACAAAGGTGGTTTCCTCTTGCTTCTCTCCCGCGTCATTGGACCACGACCGGTTGACCGCGAGCCCCAACTGGGCGATTGCAGTGCCCTTGGGCGTGTACTTGATCTCGGGATCGCGGGTGAGATTCCCGATGAGCATTACCTTGTTCAGATTGGCCATAAGTAGCGAATGCGGGGTTCCCGCAGGTTACTTCGTAGCGGCTTTAGCCGGGCGCAGCTTCTGGAAATGCTGGCGGTAAATGTCGTTGTCGAGCTTTAGCTTGGAGCGAAGGCGCTCGATGAGCTTGGGCTCCGCGCTGAAGATGAAGTTCACGAAGTAGCCGCTCTCCAGGGGGCCCGCTACGTAGCTGAACACGCGGCGATCCAGACGTTGAACCGTCTCAATCTGCGCGCCTTCCTTGGTAAAATCCTTCTCCAGACGATCGATGATCTCTTTAGCACCTTCTTCGTTGCCTTTGACGTTGAGGACCAACAGTCCTTCGTAGCGGTTTTTCATAGTAGTTGTTTGATCTAATTGTAAGCGTTCATTGCAGCACTCAATCCTTGGTCCTGAGCACATTGGATAGCCTCTAGGGCGCGGTCGAGACTCTGGGCCAATACCGGGCGCTCTTCGGCGCTAAAACGCCCGAGCACGTGACCCGTGGCTTCCCCACTCGCGGCCGCATCGATTCCCACCCGAAGCCGGGGCACCTCGGGCGTCCCTAAATGTTGGATGATCGACTTCAGCCCGTTATGGCCTCCTGCCGATCCGCCCGGCTTCAGACGCAGCTTGCCCATCGGCAACGCCATGTCGTCGAGCACCACCAGTGTCTCGTGCGCGGCGATCTTGTAAAACTCGCTCACGGCACGAACCACTTCCCCGCTCAGATTCATGTACGAGAGCGGCTTGCACAAGTACACCGAGGACGTTTTGGCCAAGTCTGCACGCCAGGATTTCTCCTTGCGAAACTGCGCCCCCGCAGCACTGGCTAAACGCTCTACAATCATGAATCCGATGTTATGACGGGTCTCGCGGTATTCGAGGCCTGGATTACCCAGTCCCACAATGAGACGGAAGTGCACGGGAGAATATCCAAGTGGCGTTCTCTGGAGGACTCGTGCACCACTGCGCTACTTCTTCTCGGGAGCCCCTTCAGCCTTCTTTTCCTTGAGAACTTCGGGTTGAGCCGCAGCGCCCGCCACAGGTTCCACTTCCACCTTGGGAGCCGACACATGGAGGACGGTCAAATCAGGACTGGCATGGGCAGTCACCCCGGCTGGCAACACCACGTCCTTGACGTGAATGGAGTCGCCGACGTCGAGCGCGCTCACATCAATCGTAATGACCTCGGGCAAGTCCTGGGGCAAACATTCCACCGCAAACGAGTGCAGATTCATTTCCAAAATGCCCCCCTTGTTCTTGACGCCGAAAGCCTCGCCAGTGGTCTCCAGAGCCACTTCAGCGTGCAATTTCTTCTTGGCATCGACCGCATGGAAATCCACGTGGAGCACCTTGCGGGTCACCGCATGATGCTGGACTTCCTGGATCAGAGCCAAACGATTGGATTTTTGCGCACCATCAGCAATCTCCAAATCCACCAGGAAGTGCTCCCCGGTTGCGTGGGTGAGCAACCGGTTCAGGTCGCTGTAGGAGACCTGCAGGTTGAGCGCCTTCTCCTTGTTGCCGTAGATGACCGCAGGGACGAAGCCCTCGGCTTTGATTTTTTTCACCGCATTACGGCCTTCTTGGGTCCGTGTTTGCGCCGTTAGTTTTAGTTGCTTGGCCATAATTAAACTTTTTCGTGTTCGCTGATCCTGAATAAGTCGGAAACCGACTCGTCGTCGTGAATGCGTTTGATGCCTTCGCCCAGTAACTCCGCAATGCAGAGTTCAGTAATGGGAAAGCCTTCTCCGGAGCGGACCGGCACACTATTGGTGGTGATCAGCTCGCTGATCTCGGATTTTTTCAACCGCTCGATGGCTAGATCGGTGAGCACCGCATGGGAAACCGCACCATCACCTTGGCCGCTCCGCGTTCCTTGAGGATTTTGGCCGCGCTAGTCAGGGTGCCGGCGGTCTCCGTCAAATCGTCTACCAAGAGAACGTTCATGCCTTCGACCTCGCCGATGACGTTCATCGCCTCGATCTCGGTGGGACTTTTGCGTCGCTTGGCGACAATCGCCAGTCCGGTCCCGAGCGCCTGCGAATACGCCGACGCCATCTTCAGGCCCCCCACATCGGGAGAAACCACAATCAAATTGTCCATGTGCTTTTCCCGAAGGTGCCGGATCAGCACGGGAGCCGCATACAAATGATCCACCGGGATATCAAAGAATCCGGCCACCTGCTGGGCATGCAAGTCCATGGTCAGCACGCGGTTGACTCCGGCCGCCGTTAACAAATTGGCAATGAGCTTCGCGGTGATTGGTACCCGCGGCTGATCCTTACGGTCCTGGCGGGCATACCCGAAAAAAGGAATCACCGCTGTAATCCGCGCAGCACTCGCGCGCCGGGCCGCGTCGACCATGATGAGCAACTCCATCAAGTTCTGGTTGGTCGGCGGACAACTGGGCTGGACAATGAAAATGTCCCGCCCTCGGATGTTCTCGTTGAATTTGACGTAGGTTTCCCCATCGGGAAAGGACGTCACCGTCGCGTCTCCCAAGGGCACCCCCACGAAGGCGCAAATGCGCCGGGCCAACTCAAGATGAGCGGAACCGGCAAAAATCTTTAGGTCTAAACGTGCGGACAACATTGGAAAAAAACGGGACGGCGACTCTAAGGGTCCACGGCCGAAAGACAAACGGAAAATACCGACCTATTCGCCTTCGTCGGCCGGAGGGCAAAACCCGGGGCTTGTGGGAGGAGCCGCCAGCGGGCGGTGGTGGGGGGCCGCGACCCCGACTGGAGGCTCAGGCGCACCGTGCAGGCCATCCACGGCGGGAGGCTGGTGCGATTTCCTTGCCCAGGAGGAATGGTTTTCCACAAGTCGCTGTCCCTGAGGTGTTTGCGTGTTTGTTTTTGTTTGACGACACCCCTCCCGCCACCTACCTATCCCGCCACCAATCGCAGGCGTCGCCTGCATCAACCAATCAACTGCAATCCTCTCTCAGCCTATGAAAAACGCTTCTCTAAGCCTCCTCCTCAGTCTCGCCCTCGCTGGCACCAGCTTCGCCGGCCAGGAAATGGTTTCTTCGGGTAAAGACTATAAAACGCAGCCGGCACCGACGTGCTTCAACGATCACGAGCTCCAGGTCGATGTGTTCGGGGCCTATGTGGATGGCAACGCCTCCTCCCATGCCGGGCCTGTTCACGACCACGGCTGGGGTGGCGGGATCGGGATCAACTATTTTTTCACCCGCATGTTCGGGGTGAGCGTCGACGCGACCTGGATTTATGCGAAGGAAAACGCCGCTTCGGATCCCTCTCGCAGCGACAACGGTTCGACCATCTTCCATAATTTCAGTGGCAGCTTGGTCGCACGTTTCCCCAGTGATTCAACATGCCTGGCCCCCTACGCTTTCGTAGGCGGCGGCTTCCACGTCGACGGCGACCAATGGGCCAGTGTCCATGGGGGCGCGGGCATCGAGTACCGGGTGGTTCCCAATCGCGTCGGCCTCTTTACCGACGCGCGTTGGACCTATTTTGGCGACCGATACGGCCAAGGCGACCAAAACAACTTCATGGGACGCGCGGGTGTTCGTTTCGTGTTCTAACGTGTGAGCCCAACCGATAAAAAGCTAGCCCGCCAACACAACGCTGCTGCTTAATGATCTCAGCTCGTAGGATAGAGCTCTATCAACTGTAGAGAAATTTCCTTTACACGTCATAACTCATTTCCTACCTCTCTCCGCAAGCGGGCATCAAACTCGCCACAAACCAAACAAACCAAGGATTAAACACTAATGAAAAAACTCGTACTTAGCCTCCTCGTGGGCGCAGCAGCAGCCAGCAGCGCTGTGGCCGGTCAAGCCATGGTCGGTAAAGAAGCCAAGGGCCCAGTTGCAGAGCCTTGCTTCCGCGACATGGAACTCCAGCTCGACGTCTTCGGCAGCTACACTGACGCCAAGAGCGGCAGCGATCACGGAGATGGATTCGGCGGCGGCATCGCAGTCAACTATTTCTTCACCCGTTACCTCGGTGTCGGCGTTGATGGAAACCTCTATGATGGCGACGTCAATGGCGCTTGGGACATCACCGGTCGCGTGATCGCCCGTTACCCGCTCGAACTCGGCAGCCTTTGCTTGGCTCCCTACGTCTTCGGCGGCGGCGGGGTCTCCACCGATGGCACCAATTTGGGCAGCTGGGTTGCTGGCGGCGGTCTCGAATGGCGCGCCACCCATCAGTTCGGCGTGTTCGCTGAAGGCCGTTACAGCTGGGCTGCCCAGAATAACGACGCGGCTCAAGCCCGCCTCGGCGTGCGTTTCGTGTTCTAAACAAACCCGTCTCATCTGATTCCAAAAACGCCGGGGTGTTCGCACCCCGGCGTTTTTCTTTGCCCCTGCATCCTTGACTCCCGGCGCGCCGATGGCCCAAATGCCCCTCCTCAGCTACAACCCTTGCAACAAAAACCAGCAAACATTTACATCCATGCGTTTCGGACTCAATTCCTTCCTGTTCACCTCGCCCTTCACCACCGAGAGCGTCAAACTCTTCAAAAAGTTCAAAACGTGGGGGTTCGACTCCATTGAGATTGCTATCGAGGATCCTTCCCACATCGATCCGCTCAAGGTACGGGCCGCTTTAGAAAAAAACGCACTGGCCTGTGGCAGCATCTGTGCCGCAATGGGACCAGGACGCGATTTGCGCGGCACCGAGGCCGAGCAGCGCACCGGGCGCGAATACATCACGGCCCTCATCGACCAAGCCGCCATTATCGGCTCGCCCCGCATTATCGGCCCTCTTTACAGCGTGGTTGGGCTCACCGGCGCCCATGAAGATGCCGTTAAGAAGCAACACTTCGATCTCGTGGTCAAGAACCTCAAGGTTCTAGCCGCCTACGCCGACAAGAAAGGCGTCGAGCTCTGCATCGAGCCTCTGAACCGCTTCGAAACCGATTTCCTCAACACCTGCGACCAAGCACTCAAGCTGGTCAAGGCCGTTGGAGCCAAAAATGTCAAAATCCACCTGGATACGTTCCACATGAATATTGAGGAGAAGAACCAGGCCGAGGCCATCCGCAAGGCGGGCAACCTGCTGGGCCATTTCCATGCCTGCGGCACTGACCGTGGCACGCCCGGCAACGACTCTTTGGATTGGAAACCAATCGTCAAAGCACTCAAGGAAATCGGCTACGACGGCGACGTGGTCATCGAGTCCTTCACCACCGACGTAAAGGTGATCGCCAAGGCGGCCGCCATCTGGCGCAAGATGGAACCCAAGCGCGAGGACATCGCCGTCAAGGGTCTGGCCAATCTTAAACGCTTCTTTGGCAAGAAATCCGCTTCCAAACCAGCTAAGAAATAGATCGACTCAAGGTTATCAAACGTATGAAACACACTATATTTGCGGCCGCAAGCGCCCTCCTGCTGGCCGTCTCGGCCCAGGCTGGCGAGAGAACTCTCTCCAACGGCACGGACCTCTCCGAATGGGATGGAAATCCCAAGCTCTGGAGCATCAAGGACGGCATCATCACAGGCCAAACCACTGTGGAATCCCCGGCAAAGGGCAACACCTTCCTGATCTGGAAGGGCGGCGATGTCTCCAATTTCGACCTCACATTCAAGTACAAGACCCAGCCGGGCGACGCCAAAGGCTTCGCCAATTCCGGCGTCCAGTACCGGAGCAAAGTGATCGATCCGGCCAATTGGGTTGTTTCTGGCTACCAAGCCGATCTGGAGGCCGGGAGTACTTATAGCGGCATCCTTTATGAAGAAAGAGGACGCGGGATCCTGGCCAAGCGCGGCGAAAAAGTCGTCGTCAAGGACAGCGGAATTGAGAAGGCAGGCTCGGTTGGCGACAGCGCCACGATCCAAGCCAGCATCAAGGCCAATGACTGGAACCAGTATCGGGTCGTCGCCCAGGACGGCCATCTGCAGCACTTCATCAACGGCCTACAAACCGTCGATGTCCTCGACGAGAGTTCAAAGGGCGCAAAGAGCGGCATTCTCGCCCTCCAACTCCATGCCGGAGCCCCGATGCAGATCCAGTTCAAGGATATCGTTCTGAAGACCCAATAGCAGATTCATTCGGTTTTCTTGGGCCATCCCGGCGATCCCGGGGTGGCCCTCTTTTTTGGCGGCGACGACCCGATCCGTTCGCTGGCCACGCGCCTCCGGGGTTTCTTGACTTGACAGGATTTTCCGGACTCACCCTGATCTGACAGTTGAACCTAAATCCGGCAGTGAGAGGCGCGGGCCGATCGGCCCCAAACCCGCCCCCCACCCCGACCCATCGGCCCCCATCTCCCCTGATAAAGTGGCAGACACAAATGGCGCTAAGTTAAGCGCGTTTACAGAGGAAGTGCCCGGCGCATATCGTCCCAAAAGTGGCTTAACTTAGTGCCATTCGTGGCAGACACTTAGTCCTCCGGGAAGGCGGCGGCGCGGGGCGCGGGGGCCGATTTGCTGGGGTCCCCGATTCAAGCTAGTAATGGCCCACTTCCCTGCCGAGGCTGTCATTGCCGAGGGTGCAGGGTGCGAGGGGCGCGCCCTTCATACCTCAACCTTCACCCTTGCCTCTCTACTCGCCCGCGAACTCACCCATTCGGCGGAATTTAGCGTAACGCTGGGCCAACAACTCTTCGGTGGGGAGCTTGATCAACTCATCCAGTTGACGCGTGACCGCCTGCGTGAGGTTTTTGATGGCCGCCGCGTGGTCCTGATGAGCACCTCCGAGCGGTTCGCCGATGACTTCATCCACAATCTTCAGGTTGAGCAGGTCGCGAGCCGTGAGCTTGAGGGCCGCCGCCGCTTCGGGCGCATGCTTGCGATGTTTCCAGAGGATAGCCGCGCAGCCCTCCGGACTGATCACCGAGTAATAAGCGTTCTCGAGCATCAGCACCCGGTCGGCCACGCCGATGCCCAGGGCACCGCCCGAACCGCCTTCTCCGATGACCACCGCCACAATCGGGGTGCGCAGCACCATCATCTCGCGCAGGTTGACCGCGATCGCCTCGGAAATGTGACGCTCTTCGCTCCCGATGCCCGGGTACGCCCCCGGCGTGTCGATCAAGGAGACAAAGGGGCGGGAAAACTTCTCGGCCATCCTCATCAACCGCAGGGCCTTACGGTATCCCTCCGGGTTAGCGCACCCGAAGTTCCGCCTGATGTTTTCCTTGAGCTCCCGGCCCTTTTGGTGGCCGATGACCACACACTTGTGATCGCCGATGGTCGCCAATCCCCCCGGCATCGCCCGGTCCTCGGCAAACAAACGGTCCCCGTGAAGCTCAAGGAAGTCCGTAAAAGACAACTGGATATAGTCCAGTGTGTAGGGTCGCCCCGGATGCCGGGCGATCTGGACCCGCTCCCAGGCCGTCAGATTGAGGTAAATCTGGTGTTTGGTTTCCTCTATCTTGGCCTCCATCCGCCGGACCTCGATTTCAAAGTCGATATCATTGGCGTGGGAATGATGCTTCAAGTCGGCAAGCTTTTGCTCCAACTCCACAATGGGTTTCTCAAATTCCAGAGGCTGCAATTTCATCGGGCGTATTTTCAGGGGGCAATTAAGGCTCTATGGTGACCGGATCGCCTTTGCGGAGCAAGGCAGCGAGTTCGTTCATCTCACCGGGCGTTAACCCAAAACCAGCGGGCGGTTTGGGCAACGGTTTTCCAGCAGCCGCATCATCTGCAAAGAGGGTGTTGCCGCCAAGGTTGAAAACAACCCAGTGGGAGGCCTCTGCATACGTCTTGTCGGTAAAGGTCACGCGCACGCCATCAGGGCCCCAAGCGATCTTCTCCAGGACTTTACCCGTCGGTTTGGCCGCGTTCGCTGCCGGGGGCCCTTTCTTGGGCGCATTATGGTGCCCGATAACGCTGCGGATCGTATATTGTTTGAAGAACTTGCCGTGGTTGAGAAGCAGCACCTTCCGTTTGGAAGGGCTGATCACGACCG
>JAYVTN010000481.1:0-7620 GCA_043788785.1 Spartobacteria bacterium
CGTCCCACTCGCTTTCAAGCGTGGCCCGGCGGGGTCAGCCACCCAACCCGTCATCGTGCTCGAGAACGCCGCAACGTGGCATTCCTATTGTCGCTGGAATGCCGTGCACGGCGGCTTTAGTGCCTGCGTGTACGGGGACGGCAATCGCTTCGCTGATGGTATCCGGTACATGGCCGATATCTTGTCGGAGCTCGGCGGGCCACACCGGATCCTCTACTTCGGCGACCTTGATCCGCAAGGCCTGCGCATACCGCAAGAGGCCTCATCCCGTGCCAAAGCCTGGGGCCTGCCAACCGTGGAGCCGCATCTCTGGAGCTACCGGCATCTGTTGCGCGTCGGTACCGGCCAACCGTGGGAAGGCGAGCCACCCGAGCCCCAGCTATGCGATTGGCTCGAAGATTGCGCCGATGCGGCGAAATCCCTTTTTAGCAACAGCCAACGCCTTGCCCAAGAACATGTCGGCTGGGATTTCCTGGTCCACCCCGACTGTGGCATGGGCTTCCAGCCCATGGACAGTGGTACACCGGCCTACTTTGGGGCCGCAGATTCATCGTCTTCGGCTGCATTCCGTGTATTCTGTGCGATCCGTGGTCAAACAGTTTGAGAGAAGCACAATTTTCCTTCCGCGTGGTGCCCCGTCTGCGAGGCATGGGGGGCTCTGTGGTGAAAAGCGGCTGGCCGTTGATCGCCGACATGCCTAGCTTCCCCCCGCTGCGGCCTATAAAGTTTGGAGCCTCTCCCACAGGAAGGCACACGAAACGATCAGGGAGCTTGCAGCCTAGACCTGCCAACCGACCACCAACATGGGCATACGAGCACTGATTAAACGGTTCATCCCGGAGCCCATCCTCAAGCGCCGGAAAGCGCGGTGGGGCAACATCGAGGAATACGTTTTCTCCGACAACGCCCGCGTGGCCGACATGATCGGCGTCAACTACGGATTTAAGGGCGACTTGCTGGACATGTTCACCGGCAACAAAAATTATATAGTCCACAAGTGGCACCATTACATCCCCTTGTATGACCGCTACTTCGCCCCGTTCCGCGGTCGGCCGGTCCGTGTATTGGAAATCGGCGTCAACCGAGGCGGCAGCCTGCAGCTGTGGCGCAACTATTTCGGCCCGGAAGCCATCATCTATGGCATAGATATCCGGCCCGAATGTGCCCAGTACGACGGACAATCGGCCCAGGTTCGCATCGGTTCCCAAGCCGATCCCGCATTTTTGGAAAGCGTTGTCCGGGAAATGGGCGGCATCGACGTGGTACTCGACGACGGGAGCCACAAGATGGAGCACGTGCGCGCCTCTCTGGAAATCCTTTTCCCGCGCCTGTGCGATGGCGGCATTTACATGATTGAGGATTTGCATACAGCCTACTGGCAAGGCTTCGGCGGGGGCTACCGGGTGCCGGGCAATTTCTTCAAATACCTGCGGGACGTCATCGACGACATGCACCACTGGTACCATAAGCGGGCGCTTAAAACGCATTGATCAGCCAGCACTGCTCTGGGATCCACATTCACGATTCGTTGGTGGTTTTGGACAAAAACCCCCAGCGGCGGCCGGCACATTCCCGCATTGATTGAGGGAGCCTAGGCCTCTCGGCATCCGCCACCGGCGAGGCTTGCGATGGATGCGGGGCACTTGGCCTGAGCGGTCGGTTACTCACTCTGCGGGAAGTGCTTCCCGGGATGGAGGTCACCTTCTATTTCGGCATCCAGAAGCGGCGTTGGGTCATCACGAAAGTCGTGTGCCCCGACGTACTGGTGGTGTTGCCTTCTGAGCCCGAGCAAAAGCAAAAAATCGAGCCGGAGCAAGAGCCCGAGGCATACATCGAGCCATCTTCGGCCCGCCGTCCCTGAGGGCACCAGCCGGTGTGCGGGATCCCGTGCTCGATTGCCCAGTCCAAGGCCGCTCGATCAGCGCCTGTCTGGCCTCCGGAAACAATCCGCGCGATCCCGGTAACGGTGCTGCCTACGGTACGCGCTCCGCCGGTGCCAGGGCCGCTGGTGCCTGTGGCTCCAGCGCCCGCCCCGCGTGGATCGATCCCGCTGCCACTGGTCCCACTCGCACCACTGCCGCTGGCACCCGCGCCGGACCCGGAGCTACCCGCGCCTGTCCCACCAGTGCCCATCCCCGAGGGGACTGTGGTGATCTGCCCGTCCAAGGTGGCCATCTGCCCTTCCTGAAGTTGGGTGCGCGTCCCGTCCTTGAGCGTCAATCGGCCATCGGGCTCCACCGTGATCCCTTCCGAAAGCTTGGTTTGCCGCTCCACAGGTTGGGGCTGGCCGTTTTTGTAGAAGAAAACCTTGCCGCCTTGCATCACGAGCCCGTCGGGCAGCGCCCCCCGGGTCGAACCCGCCCGCCCGGGTTGCTGCTGGCTGGTGGCCCCTGGGGAGAAGCCACTCGAACTCGAGGAACCAGACTGGGCCAGCAATCCCCCGCTGAGCCCCAGGAACACCGCAGCCGCAATCTGCACGGTGCCCCATGGCGCGGCGTTAGGCCCTCGGCATCCCCGGCTGGATCTCGAAAATATAAGAGTCTTTGACGTTTTCATTTCATGATCCAAATCGGACCAGACCGGCTCGTCGGACTCCTTTGCGCTGCCCCTAGCCAATCGCAAGAGGGCGACTACCTCTGCCTGACTCGCCTTCCAACTGCGACTACCTCTGCCACGGGCGGGGCCCTTGGCGTTCATCGAGATCCTCTTCCCCGGATCCTCTTTTGGGGAAAGCTCCCCATTCGGATCTGTCCCCGCCTCCGCTGACCGCGTAAGAAGGCCCCATGAACCTGGAACGCCTCATGCACGCGGCCTTGTTGGAAGCCCGGCGCGGCCTCGGACGTACCAGTCCCAACCCCGCGGTGGGTGCCGTCATTGTGCGGGGCTCCCGGATTGTGGGCCGGGGCTTCCATGAGCGGGCTGGGGAGCCGCATGCCGAGATCCAGGCGCTCAAGGCGATGGCCTCCCCCGCAATGGCCCGCGGTGCCACCCTCGTGGTCACACTGGAACCCTGTTCGACATCAGGACGCACCCCACCCTGCGTCCAGGCAATCCTCCATGCGGGCCTTGCCAAGGTCGTTATCGGGGCCATTGACCCCAATCCGGCCCACGCCGGACGCGCGGTCACATTGTTGCGGGCCGCAGGGGTCGAGGTGACCACTGGTGTTTTGGAATCGGAATGCACGGCCCTGAATACTGCTTTCAACCGCTGGATCGTTTCCGGACGGCCGTACGTGATCGCCAAGGCCGGGATGTCCTTGGACGGCCGGCTCTCCCGTCCTCCGGCCGAAGGCCAATGGCTCACCAGTGCTGGCGCCCGGGTAGATGCCATGACGTTGCGGGCCTCAGTCGATGCCGTCCTGGTGGGAGCCAACACCGTGCGGATCGACAATCCGCGCCTCACCATCCGCGGCATACCGGGAGCCCGCCAGCCGTGGCGCGTGGTGCTGGCAGGCAACGGGGCCCTCCCCGGGAACGCCCGTGTATTTACCGACCGGTACCGCGCCCGGACCTTGGTCTATAACGGCAAAACCTTGCGAGCGGTCCTGCGCGACCTGGGCCGGAAACAAATCACGAGTGTGCTCATCGAGGGTGGGATGCGGGTCCTTGGAGAAGCCTTTGACCGCGGGTTGGTGGACGAGGTCCGGTTCTATATGGCACCGTTGCTATGTGGGGGCCCGGTGTTGGCCGTGGGCGGAGTGGGAGCCGGGCGAACAGCAGACGCGGTGACGCTGGAGTCGGTCAGTTACCGGCAGGCCGGACCCGACGTGGTCATGTCGGGCCGGGTGGCCGGAGGGAGCCGGTAAAGCCAGGAGAGAATGAGGCCCGAAGGGGGGTAACGGTTACGTCGAACGGGGGACGGGTACTTTGATAGGCGGGGGATGGGGCCCCTGGGGTCGGGTTTAGGGGGCCGGGTTTTCGCGCGGTCCATAGGGTCCATAGGGTCCATACAGTCCATACAGTCCATAGACCCTATGGACTCTATGGACTCTATGGACTCTATGGACTCTATGGACTCTATGGACTCTATGGACTCTATGGACCCTATGGACCCTATGGACGGACCCTGCCCATCCCCAGACAAACTCTGGAATTTTATCCGCTCCGACCGACGCGCCCTGTCTCGCGCGAGCCCGGGTTCGCGCGAGCCCCGGATTCTTGACCGCAGGCTAAAAGCTGAAGGGTGCAATCTGGAACCGTGGCGCGCGACCCGGAGGCAAAAGCGGGGCGGGCGGGCCGAGCACGGAGGGGAGACCAATCCCCGGGCAAAGCGACGTTATGGCGCATCCCGGAGGGCACCCTGTGAGTCAAGTAGCGCCATGCTGGCACATGTTTAATGGGAGTCATGGGAGACGGTGTCTATGTAAGTATCTAGAACCGTATGTGTTGCGATACTTTTGCGTGACCCCATAAGGCATGGCATTCGAAAAGCTATTAAAGGAATTGTCCGGCCGAACATCGGTCTGGATTGACCCGTGCAAATGCTAACCAACAAAAACCTAGTTATGAGCCTAATCCGTTATCAACCTACTGAAATGACCACGTGGACGCCCTTTGAGCGGCTGGCCACGTTGCGTGATGAAATGAACCGAATTTTTGACAACTCGTGGCCTAGCCGCGATACCGGGCTCTTTAGCGGGTGGTCGCCGCCTGTGGATGTGTTCGAGGACAAAGACGGGTTCTCGGTCCTGTGCGAGCTGCCCGGCATGAAGAAGGAGGAAATCGACCTCAGCGTCCATAACGGCACGCTCACCATTGCTGGGGAACGCAAGCACGAACACGCGGGCAAGGAGGGCGAAAGCTTCCGGAGCGAGCGTTACTTCGGCCGGTTCCAGCGGAGCGTGTCCCTGCCGACCGCGGTGGACTCGAGCAAGGTCAAAGCCATTTACCGGGACGGTGTGCTCGAAGTGGAGCTACCCAAGAGCGAGGAAGCCAAACAGAAACAGATAGAGGTCAATATCGGCTAGAAATCCCACCAACCCGTCCGGCCGCGTGAATCCGTGGCCGGACCCAAAATTAGAAACCTACAATCATGAATACTGCAACAAAGACGGCTGAGAACCGGACGGTACAGGAAAACCAGCGAGCCAATGATGTGACGCCTCTGGCCAATATCCTCGAGAGGGCGGATGGGTACGACCTGCAAGCGGAAATGCCCGGAGTTAACCGGGAGGGGCTGGAAGTGACCGTCGATAAAGGCATGCTGACGATAACCGGCAAGCGGGTGCCGAGGCCCGTCAAGGGACGGGAACTGTTCCGGGAAACGCGGCCGACGGACTACCGGCGGGTGTTCGAGCTCGATCCCTCCATCGATGCCGAGCGGATAACGGCCCGGATCGATCAGGGGCTCATGACGATGCACTTGCCCAAGGCCGAGCGGGTCAAACCCCGTAAGATCGAGGTCGGGTAACCGGCCCCCGGGAGCTGGGCGTTCAACCGCTCCACAATTAACGTACCCTTTGCCGTTTGGGATTTGTGTCTAGAAAGCTGCGGCGCATCGCACCGCCCTGATCTGGATCTGCGGGGAAACCCGGTTCCGGAACTCGTTGCGTTCCAAAAGGAAAGCGACGTCCCAGGGCGGTGCGGGCAGGGGTTGGTCGGCGCTATTGAACCAGACGGCCCGCTGTTCACGGCCATTCTGGCGGAGTGCCAAGGAAAGATGTTTTTCTTTGAGGATCCGTGGCTCCTCGGAGAGATTCACGTTCCGGGCCACAAAAAGCGGTTGTGGGTTGCCCATGCCAAAGGGCTGGAGGGATTCGTGTTGGCGCAAGAGCTCTAGGTCGATTTCCGCGAGAGCCAGCATCGCATCCAAACGGAGAACCGGCTGGAGCTGCTCTTGGGAGAGCTTTGAATGGGCCCATTGACCGAAGGTCTCCCGGAACTCGGGGAACCGGTTGTGTTGCAAGGTGATCCCGGCCGCCATCTCGTGCCCCCCGAAACGGTCCAGCAAGTGGCCGCACTGGGCGAGTGCGGTGACCAGGCAGAGGCCTTCGATACTGCGCCCGCTGCCTTTTCCGAGGCCGTTTTGGTCGAAGCCCACCACGATGGTCGGCCGGTGATAGCGTTTCATGAGGCGAGAGGCGACAATGCCTGCAACGCCTGGATGCCAGTTGGCATCGCCCACGACGATCGCGGAATGCAGGGCGGGATCAAACCAAGTCTCCAATTGAGCCAAGGCCTGTTGGAGCACCGCATCTTCGACAGTGCGCCTTTCGCGGTTTTGCGCATCCAGAGCGGTGGCCAAAGCGCGTGCCTTGCCTGGATCTTCGGTGAGCAGGAGTTCCAAGGCGTCCTGGGCGGTGCCCAAACGGCCGGCAGCATTCAAGCGCGGGCCCAAACCAAAGCCGATGCTAGAAGGACTGAATGGGGTCCGGAGCCCTGAAACGGCAACGAGTTCGCGCAGGCCGACCCACCGGGTGTTCTCCAGCTGCACAAGGCCGCGTTTGACCAGCACCCGGTTCTCGTTTTCGAGCGGGACCAAGTCGGCGACGGTCCCCAAGGCAACCAGGTCCAGGTATTCGCGAAGATCGAACCCAGGAATGGGCCGACGTTTGAGCAACGCGTGGGCTGCCTTGAAAACCAGCCCGGCACTGCAGAGGAAATGAAGGTCCTTGCCGAGCTTCGGGTTAACTAGGGCGACGCACTCCGGAAGTGTCTCCTTGAACTCATGGTGATCAAGCACGACGACATCGACCCCGTCTGCGTGCAATTGGGCGATTTCCTCCACAGAAGAGGTGCCGCAATCGACTGCAATCAGCAGTTTGGGCACCAGAGTGGCCATACAACGGCTCAGGCCATCCCGGCTCAGGCCATAGCCTTCTTCAATGCGGGAAGGCAGGAAACACTCCACGTTGGCGTCGTAAGCCCGCAGTACCCGATAGAGCAGTGCCAGGGAGGAGACCCCATCGACATCGTAGTCCCCGTAAAGGACGACTTTTTCCTTGGAATCGATAGCCGCCAGGATCCGATCAACAGCGGTTCCCATGTTGGGAAGCAGGAAGGGGTCGCTCAGGGAGCGTAATTTCGGGTCCAGGAACTCTGCGGCGTCATCGACAGACTCCATTCCCCGGTGCCAGAGCAATTCGGCCACAAAAGGGGCCACATCTAGAGCGTCTGCCAAGGTACGGGCTGCGGCAGGGTCGGTTCGTGGGAGGATCCAGCGGGGTTGCAAAAAAGGTAGGGTAAAAGGATCCGTTGGGTGGGCGGCACGCCATTAGGCTGCCATCAGGGGTTGTGTGATATCCGCCCGACGATCCCCATGCAACGCGTTATGAGCGCCGTCCAACCGGTTTGGTGGTTGGCACCCAACCCGCAGCCTACGTCAGCATGGTAATACTCGTGGAACAACAAGTGATCGCGCCAATGCGGATCGGTGGCGTACCGGAAATTGTCGCCGAAGCACGGCCGATACCCGCGGGAATCGACAGTGAATATTTTTGTAAGCCGGAGGGCGAGTTCCTGGGCCACTTCGCGGAGGTTGAGCATGATTCCGGAGCCGCGGGGGCATTCCACTTGGAAGCTGTCGCCGTAGAAATGGTGGTAACGTTCCAAGGCCTCGATGAGGAGGTAGTTGATGGGAAACCAAATGGGCCCGCGCCAGTTGGAGTTGCCGCCGAACAT
>JAYVTN010000482.1:0-10730 GCA_043788785.1 Spartobacteria bacterium
ACCCATAGCGCCGCTCAGCGACGCGCGGGGCTTCGAGATTTGCTGATCTGGCGGCTGGAGGTGTTACCGCCAGCTCGTTTGCGGGGCCGGTTTGGCACATAGCGGCTGAAACCCCGGGGGAGGAGATTCCACCCAGGTAGCCGACCGGCGCGCCCACAAACCAAGAAAAACCCGACCCAACCGGCCGTATCCATCAACCTTCATTCTTCCGCCCATGGGTAGCCGAAATAGGTTCCGACGCCCGCTCCAAAGATTTGAGCTGCCCTTGAGCCCCCTCTATCTGTCTAATCCGCCCGCAACCCGAACCCGCCATCCCGAGCCTAACTTGCAGCCCCAGCCCGCCATCGCCATCAAGAACCTGACCAAGGTTTACCCGATCCCCTTCCGCCGTGAAGCGGTGGTTGCCGTCAAGGATCTCAGTCTGGAGGTTGCTCCGGGGCAGGTTTACGGTCTCTTGGGCCCGAACGGCTCGGGCAAAAGCACTGCCATGAAGGTCGTGCTCGGCTTGGTGACCCCCACCTCCGGCTCTACCGAGATCTTCGGACGCGATAGCAGCGAGGTAGACAGCCGCGAGCAGGTCGGGTTCCTCCCGGAAAACCCCTACTTTTACAAATACCTCACCGGCTTGGAGACCCTGCTCTTCTACGGACGCGTGTGCGGCCTGAAAAAAGCCCTGCTCCGGGACCGCTCCCGGGACCTCTTGAAACTGGTTGGCTTGGAAGACGCCGCTGACCGCCGGATCGGCGGATATTCCAAGGGAATGCTTCAGCGGATCGGTTTGGCTCAAGCGTTGATTCAAGAGCCGCGGCTGCTGGTGCTCGATGAACCCACGGCCGGCGTCGATCCGGCGGGATCGCGCGAAATCCGCGATCTGATCCTGGACTTCAAGCAACGCGGGATCACGGTGCTGCTCTGCTCCCATTTGCTAGGCCAAGTCCAGGAAATCTGCGACCGCGTGGGCATCCTGCATCGGGGCAAACTGGTTCGCGAAGGCCAGCTCGGTGACCTCATCTCCATTGAAGACCAAACCGAACTCATTCTCGAGGATGCCAGCCCGGAACTCCTGGCGGAACTGGAGGCCCTCATCGCTGCTAAAGGCGCACGGGTTTTGGAAAGACGCAAACCCCAGACGACTCTGGAGCGCTACTTCTTGGACGTAACCTCAGGCCCCGGAGCCTCGCAGCCGTGATTCCATTTCTCCCGTCTCCCGAATGAGTACCCCACTTCAGGCCAGAGTCCCCCACCAGGTTTTTTCCCCGGCCCGGATTTGGGCGATTGCCTCCAATACCCTGCTGGAGCTGGTTCGGCTGAAGGTCTTCTACTTTATCCTGATCTTCGCGCTGCTGGTCATCGGGAGCTCGACCGTGATGGTGACCTTCACCTTCCAAGAACAATTCCAGGTCCTCAAGGACGTGTCGCTGGGGGCCATGTCCATCTTTACCTGGCTGCTGGCGGTCCTTTCCACGGCGATGCTCTTGCCAAAGGAGATCGAGGATCGCACCCTCTATACGATCCTGGCAAAACCCGTGCCCCGGTTCGAGTATTTGCTGGGCAAGCTGCTGGGTGTGCTTCTGCTGCTCCTGGTGGCGATCGCACTCATGAGCGCCGTATTTGCGCTGGTCCTCTACGGACGCCAACAAGTCGTGCTTGCCGCCACGATCCGGAGCACCCCGCCCGACGATCTGGCCGCTGCGATTGCCACTATCCGGGCCTCCACCTTTACTGCCAACCTAGTTCCCGGGATTTTCCTGATCTACCTCAAATCGGCGATCTGCGCCTCGCTGACACTGTTAATCTCCACGTTTGCCTCCTCGTGGATATTCACGATTATGGTCTCCTTCGTGGTCTGTATCATCGGCCACGTCCAGCCCATTGCCCGCGAGTATTGGCTCAACCAAATGGGAGGCGGGTCTTCCGCCTTGCTCAAAATCTTTCTGGGCTTTGTGGCCTTGGTCTTCCCGGACTTCCAGCTCTTCAGCTTGGTCGACGACGTTGTGGTCGGCAACGCGATCCCAATGGTCATGTTTTGGAAAACGACCGGCCTGGGTCTGGGCTACGTGGGCATTTACGCCCTGGTGGCCTATCTCTTTTTCGCCAACAAAGAGCTGTAGTTGCCGGGGGAGCAATCCGGCCGGGTTTGTGCCAGAACTTCCGTGCATCCCTCCGGGATGCCCCGGCCCGGGATGCGGCGAATCGCGCCGAACGAGAAAGCCACTAGCATGGGCTTCCAGCCCATGGACAGCTCGGGTGACTACACGGTCCGACGTCACTGAACGTGCCATCAAGGGGCCCGCCTGGCTCGATTGGTTGAGGACGGGTTGCAGCACCGGCAATATGAATCGCTACCATGACGAGGCTTGGAAGTCTGCTGCCGGCGACCAAGGCGGCTCAAGCGGTGGCAAGGCGACACACGGTAAAGGCCGTCCGGGTAGCCAGAAACGGCTATCGAGTATTTCCGGAGTGGTCGCAGCGGTGCAAGCCGATGTCGATTCCCACGACTGGGTGGATTACGCCCTGATCTCTGCCACTGAAGGCCGAGAGATCAAGCAACGCATAGGTGGGCACTTTGATCCCACCGGGTACACCCGATGCGTTGTCGCTACCGAGGTCCATAAGATACTGCGCGACCATGCGGGGGACGCTCGCTCGATTACTCCGGACGACATCTCGCAGGTCCCCCAGTGGCTTTGGAATCCGATCTCTCAGGAGTTCGTCACACGTAAAGGCAAACCGCCGGTCCTAAAAACGAGTGTCCGAGATGCCGCCGGGACCGTGATTGTCGAAGAGATCCGCACCGACCGCAAGAAGCTCGCACTCCTTTCCATCTACCGCCCATGAAAAAAAATGAAGCTCATCTCCGCGCGTGGTGCCACTCCTTGCGGAGGCGTCCCGCCAACGGCCAATACCGCCGGAGATCGAGCTTCAGTCTAAGGATCGTGTTGCTTAGCAAGTTTGTCAATCAGCACGGCACTTTAGTCCTTTTCGTGGTTGGAAGCCCATGCCACGGGGCCTGAAGCTCTAGGCCTGCGACTTCCCACTTCCCACTTCCGCACCATTTGGCATCCTAGGTCCCCCACGACCCCTGTGTTTGAAAAATGCCTCCCGGCATCCCAACAGTGGCAGCTTGCCTTAGCACTTTGATGAGCGACACCCATGGGGACATCCGCATATCCTTATTTGTCCCGTTGACGGAGCTCCTAGTGGGTTCGAAGTCCGTTCATCGGGGCCGAACGTAGAGGATCCTACAGATGACCTTACTGCTCGATAGCTTTTGACGCTATCTTGATGACGAACTTCCCTGCGAATCAGAAACATACTCACCCAATGAACACGAAGAGACAACAAGCATGGCCAAGAGGACCAATGGTACTCTGTCTTTTACTTGGATTGGCAGGGACATGCCTCATTCCAACAGTACCTGATTACGGAATAGCAGTTCCGTTAGGGTACCTGCTCTATTCAGGGTTGGTAGTTGTTCGCCATAATTGGTTTATAACACCTTGAGTGTCGCGTTTCCCTTTCTTGCCCTCATTTTAGTCGCCGCTCTTGAGTTTCTCCTGGGGCCTTGGAAGTTGCAGTGATTGCCCCAAAGCGAAGGTCAATGCTTTGATGTTCGGATGCGCTTGCCGAAAATGCTGTAGTTTCGGGGGAGCAATACGGCAGTTAGGCTCATGCGAAGCCGCTCGGCGCGAATATCCGAGGTCATTGCGCCCCACTCACACCACACGCGGTCGCTGGAATAAGCGTTTCCAGACTTTGTTTTTGTGTTGTACACTTGGTTTGTGCCAAACGATTTCCTAAACGATTGTAATGCTTGGTGCTGGCGCTGCCGGGGCTCCAGTCTCTTCATCTCCCGCCCACCCAGCCCCGTGCGCCATCTGATCCTCTCGGTTCTCTCTGTGGGACTCTGGATCCCGGTCTGGGCTCTGCTTTCTGCGGGCCATTTCCTACGACCCCTGCGGCGCTCGGTTTGCGGCTGGCACTCCCCGGACTTCCGCTTCAAACGGCCCGAAGACACCCAAGACCCCTGAGTTCCGGTAAGAAGGCCCTGAGGCCCGGGGATTAGAGGCCGGAAGCACTCGCGCCCCCTGGCACCGGTGCAATGACCACTGCCGTCCCGTAGCAGAGGACCTCTGTCGCCGAGCCTTTGCTGACCACCTCCGAAGCATCATAGCGGGTGCCCACGATGGCGTTGGCCCCAAGCTGCTGAGCGTGCGCTACCATTTCTTCGTAAGCCGTCACGCGAGCCTGCTCGCACATCTCGGTATAAGCCCCGATCCTGCCTCCAATAATGTTCTTGAGCCCGCCCATGATTCCCTGGGAAATGGTCGGTGCCCGTACAATGATCCCGCGGACGATACCCTTGTATTCCAGGATCCGGCTGCCTTCTACGGGCGTGGACGCCCACGCCACGGTAAAGGCGGCGGCCTGCGACTTCCCACTTCCCACTTCCCTCCCATTTGGCATCCTAGGCGTCCCATGACCCTTGTGTTTGAAAACTGCCTCCGGGCATGCCAACAGTGGCAAATTGCCTTAGCACTTTCATGAGCGACCCACACACGTCCTCGCTGGGCTCCAGACTCGCGCCCCTGCTCGGCGGCGGCTTTTTCCGGCCCCTGAGCCGGCCCACGGCGGCCGTGTACATCGATTGCGCGGATCGTCTGGTGGAGGCGGCCGATGAAGGCGGCCAATTGCCGCATGGCGAGGCGAGGGTGCTCATCCGCGAGGTGCTCGTCCAACATCCCGATGTGCAGTTGGATGAGGACGAAGGTGGCCAGTTCCGGGACCTCAACCAGCGCGCGGCCCAGTTCTTCAACAAGCTCATCGAGGTTCACTGGCTTAACCCCCGGCGCGTGAGCCTCGACGAACACTATGTCCTGATCACCCCGGCGTTGCGCCGACTCTTGCGGGTGCTGCGTGAATTGGCCGAGGATCGCCCGGCCGAGCTCAAGGATTTCGCGGTCACGCTGCGCTCGCTCTGCGGGGATCTGATGCGCGAAGGCGCCCTCGACCCGAACCGGCTCGCTCCCGAGGAGATGCGCCAGACCGTCAAGGACCTCCTTGAACGCGCGGGTCGCGCCGATGATCAGATGCATGCGGTCGAGACCCTGATCCTGCAGCAGGAAGCCGCTCAGCGTGCCAGCGGCTCCGCGCAGGAAACCTTGCAGCGGTTCTTGGTCGAGTTCCACGCGGGCGAACACATGGTCTGCTACGACGCATTGCAGGAGGCTGGATTGTTGCCGCGCCTCAACCAGGCGCGCACCACGGCCCAGGAAGCCTTGTACGACCCGTTCACCAAGCAGCGTCTGGCGGAAGGGCTCGCTAAGCATCTCGGGCTCGATCCTTCGGCGGCTTACACCGAAGCCGAACGCTGGCTGCTCAAGCTGGAACGCCAATTGGCTGCGATCCCTGTCAAACAGCGCCTCATCGATGGGCGTATGGCCGATTTCGCCAAGCTCTCGGACGCGCGTCACCGTTACCAGACCGAGATGCGCGGCCGACGCCCCGAACAGGTCAAAGCGTATCTGGATGACGCGTCCCGCCTGCATGCGGGGAAATCCTTTGCCAGCCTGGCTTCCGAGCCTGGCATGACGCTGCTCTCGCCAAAGGTCGACATTTTCTTCGGCACCGATTGCCTCGCCCCGGCTCGACGCAGGCGCCAAGGGATCAACCTGGACCTGGCGGCGCCTCCGGAGGCGAGCGACTCGGACACGGCCAACCAAGAGATCCGACGCCACAACCTCAACATTCTGACACCCCAGCGCGCCGTGCGTTTCGTGGAGAAGCATCTGCCCGCGAAAGGCGACCGGGTCTCCACCGAGCATCTGCATGTGGCCGTGGAAGACGACCTGCTCGACCTCTTGGCGGTGCTCGCTTTCGACCGCGGTCCGTCCTCGGCCACTCACCACAGCATTCGGTGGAAGGTCCATCCATCGCGGGCCGAGCTCGGAACGGAGCCCGAACGGATCCCGCGCGACGCGGAAGCCGACCGGCTAGTCGAGCGCTTCACCCTCGAACGCATTTCCTGACATGTCCCTACCCTGGCCCACTTTCTCTACTTGGAACCGGATCCGCGAAGACGACCGCGGCGCGCTTTCCGATGTGCTCACTGAGCTCTTTGCCCATGGCGCTCTCATTGGCGAGAGCGGCCGTGACCGGGAGCTTTACCTGTTGGCCCGCGAATACCAACCAGAGCTGGGCGAGTATCTGGCGCCGCTGCACCTAGTCCTGGTGCCGGATCCCGACCGGCCCGTGTTCCAACTGCGGCCAGTCCCGGGCGACTGCGGGCTGCTGGTGCGTTTCAACAAGGCGGAGACCTTGCTCGTGCTATCGCTCTGGCGACTCTACCACGACGCGCGCATGGAAGGCACGGCCGAGTCCGTAGTGGTGACCGCCAACGATATTTGGCAACGGCTCAAGCTCTACTTCGAGCAAGTCGATTTGCCGACAGCAGCACATCTTCGCGAGATGCTCGGCAAACTGCGCAACCGTCGCCTCGTCCGGGTGCAATGGCACGAGGATCCCAGCCAGTTCGGCCATTCGCAGGTGGAGATCCTGCCGACGCTGCGCAACGTGATCCCCTTTGAAGACACCGCGGCCTGGGAACAACAGGCCGCCCTTTACCAGCAGCCTATCGAACCCGAAGGGGACCTCGCGTCATGAGCCGCCGCATTTCTCTTACCCGCGTCATAGCCCTGAACTGGTACGGATTCCGCCAGATCTTCGACGTCGAAGACAACGTGCTCATCTCGGGGGCGTTCGGCACCGGCAAATCCGCGCTGCTCGATCTTGTGCAGTATGTGCTCCTGGGCGAACACTGGCGGGCCAACCGGGCCGCAGCCGGCAACGCCCGCGGACGCGACCTCGTCGGCTATTGTTTGGGCGACACCAACCAAACCCGCAACGGCCAACGCCATTTCCTACGCCAGAGCGGCGTCACCTTTGTGGCCCTGGAATTCACACGCACCCCGGACGCGCCCCGCAAAGAACCCGAACGCGAGACGTGGGGCATCCGCCTCCAATTCAACAGTGCAGATGCCGCTCCCGGCCACACGTACTTCTGTATCCCGGACCGCCTCGAGTACGGAGCTATCGCCCCGGAAGGCAAGCTGCTGGCCGACGAAGCCTTCCGCGCATGGCTGCGGCGCGAGTACGGCAACCAGAGCCTTTTCAACCGCCAGCGCGATTATCTGGAGGAAATGGCCGCCCCGCGCCATCTCAACTTTGATCCGGCGGCGTTCCACCGGACGTTCCCGAAAGCCATCGCATTCGAGTTGGAGGACAACGTGCAGACTTTCATCCGGGAGTTCATTTTAGAAGAGAGCCCGCTGGACGTGCGCGAGGTGCGGGCCGCGCTCCGGGCCTATGATGACACCCGCAAGCGCTTGGAAACCCAGGAGGATGAGGCCGCGTTCCTGCGTCGCATTGCCACCCAGCATTCCCGCTGCGAATCTTCGCGCCGCGAGGAAGCGCTCCTCAAGCACACCGGCCAATCCCTCAAACTTCTGAGAGCCGAGGAGCACCGGTCCCGTCACGCCGCCGATCTCCAACGCATTGAGGCCGAACACGCCGATAATCTGAAGGAGCTGGAGTCCGCCAAAGCCGAGGCGGGGGAAGTCGCGAAGCTTTTGGACGATGTGCGTTTTGAGATCCAGAAGGATCCGGACAGCGTGAAGCTGGACGCGCTTGAACGCGAAAAACGTGAATTGCAGGCCCGGGTCACTGCCTTGCAAGAAGCGCGCAAGAGCGCCCGCCAACAGCTCGATGATCGGCACACCCGGTGGATGCATTGGCTCAAGCACGGCTCCTCGCTCCCCTTGGAGGGCTTAAAGAATGCGCTTGTCGTGGACGACGCATTGCTGGCCAGGATGCGTTCGGGTTCGGATACGGAACGGCTGGACACGCTTCCCAAGCTAGCCACACGCTTCAACGAGCTCTGGAACTCGGTGCGCGACCTCACGCGTCCTTTGGAAGAGAGCATCAAAACCGCAAACAACCGCGTCAGACAGTTAGCCGAGGATTTGGAGAACCTCTCCAAAGGGCAGGCTCCAGGCTCGTTTCCGCTATTCCAGGCAGTCCGGCAGAAGCTGGGCACTCGCGTCGAACAACTGGGCCGTCTCATCGAGGTCAAACCGGAAGCCGAACGCTGGTGGCCAGCTCTTGAGCTTTTCCTGGGGCGCAACCGCTGGGCCATTGTGGTCAAAGATGGCGCCGACTACCGGGAAGCGCTTGAGATCCTGCGCCGGACCGCCCCCGGACGCGAAGGCGAGTCGCTACTCAATCCCGCCGAGGCCAAACAACTGCGGGGCGGCAGCCGTGAAGGCTCGCTCTTGAGCAAGGTGGAGATTGCCCATCCGATTGCCCGCCAGTACGCCGAGCATCTTTTGGGGGATGTGCTGTGCGTTGAATCCATCGAGGAGCTCGAGTCCACCGATGCCGGCCGCGCCATCACACCGGAAGGCGTCTTCAAGCAAGTGCCGCTGCGTCGGCGGCTCAAGCCTGCGGCCTCGGTGGAACTCACCTTGGGACGCGAAGGCTTGGAACGGATGCGCGCTGCCAAGGTGAAGGAACAGAACGAGACCCGGATCGAATACGACGCGCTCAAACGCCAACTCGACGATGTGCAAGGCTGGCTCGATGGCGGACGCAAAAGCGGGCTTGCAGAAAGCACGTTGCCAGACCGTGCCGCCGAACTGGTACGACTCCCGGAATTCGAGGCCGACTTGGGACGTCTGCGGGAAACGATCGCGCTGATCACCAACCCGGAACGCGAGGCGCGCCAGGAACGCCTCAAGGAACTCGATGCGAGCAAGACTGCCTTGGACCGCAAGGTCGGCAGCCTTCTTAAATCCAACGAGGAATTCAGCCTGCGCACGCGTCCGCATCAGGATGCTATCACAGCGGCCAGCGAGGAGATCCGGGACACGGCGCTCCTGGTGGAGGAAAGCCGCGTGGCGTTGGGCCGTGCATTCGCGGGCGTGCTCGAAACCGAGTTGCTCCAGCGCCGCGATACGATCCGCGTGGCATTCCCGAAATGGGTTGACTGCTTCGAGGAGATCCAACGTCTGGCAAAGGCTGCCGGGGAGACTGCCGTCGATGCCCGCGCGCAGCGCAACGCCGAACGGGAACGCTTGGCCACCGCGCGCGATCCGCAGGGCAACCTCCGCCACCCGGAGTACCAGGGCGAGTTCTCCTCCGATGACGTCAGCAATGAATTATGGGACGCCCGGCTCCGGGTGCTTGAAAGTGTTGAGCTGGAGAAGAGCCGCCAGTTGGCCGCCGACCGCAAGAGCGAGTGGGAACGGCGTCTGGAGGACAATGTGCTGAACGAGCTCAATCGTCGGCTCACGGACGCCACCAACACCATCCGGCTCCTGGACCGTTACCTGAGCCAACCGGTCGGCAAGTTCCGTTACCGGATCAGCCAGCGCAAGGACACAGCCGGCTACGGGGCGGTCTGGTCCCTGCTGGGCTCAGGCTTGGAACCGACGGACCCATTGGCGGCAGCCATCCGCGACAATGACGCCCAGCGCGCCAAGGACGAACTCATGCGCGCGGTCCATGCCACCGACCAAGGCGACGAGCGGGCCCGGCGTCTGCTCGATTACCGCAACTACCATCATTACGATTTGGAGATGGTGCCTGCCGACAAGCCCGACGCGCCTCCCATCTCTATGGGACGTAGCGGGCGCAACCTCAGCGGCGGCGAAAGCCAAGCGCCGTTCTTCATCTCCATGCTAGCCGCTTTCCGGCGGGTCTATGACCGTGGGGACCGCGCCTCGGCCCGTTCGCAGCAGCTCGGCCTGGTCGTGATGGACGAGGCCTTCTCCAAGCTCTCGGGCGATGGCATCGAGGATTGCCTCGCATTGGCACGCACCTTCCAGCTCCAGCTCATCATGGCGTTCCCGCCCGAGCGCCTGGGTGTGATGGTGCCGCACGCCCAAACCGTCATCATTTGTCAGAAAGAGGTCGAGCGCGACCGCGAAGGATACGTGACGAGCATCACCAACATCCCCCATCTGACCACCATGGCCGAAGCCATGGATGCCCTTTCCTGAAATGGACCCGGCCCGCGCGCCCTTTGCCGTCGAGCTCTTTGCCCAATGGCAAGCTGCGCGGGGCGCACGCACCGAAGCCGCCTCGCGTCCTTTCACACGTGGCTGGGAATCGCTGTTGGAAGATGCGGGCTTGGTTACCGCCATGGAGCGCTCCGATGCCCAACGCGATGCCCGCAGCCTTCAATCCCAAGGCTGGCTGATGGTAAAACCTCTGCCGTATCGTCCGGATACCATCGACCGAATCGTTATTCCGCTGCTCGCCGAGGCACGGTGGTGCGAGGCCTTCGGGTTCGTCCAACCGGCCGAAAGCGAGTCGCGCCAGATCCGGGAGTTCCCGTGGGAGCCCGCACTGGCATTTGTGCGCGAGGCACGGCTGAACATCCCATTCGGCGACCTCCTGCAGCTCAACGCCTTCCTTAAATCCGGCGACGCTGCATGCCCAATCGTCCCGATCAAGGAACGCTCCCTGCAAATCTTCGGTGATGAGAAGCGCTTGGACATTCTCTGGGGCTCCGCCCTTTTCCGCGAAGGCCGACTGCAGCTCGAAGACGACCTGCGTTGCGAGACCATAGGCGTCCCACTCGCTTTCAAGCGTGGCCCGGCGGGGTCAGCCACCCAACCCGTCATCGTGCTCGAGAACGCCGCAACGTGGCATTCCTATTGTCGCTGGAA
>JAYVTN010000483.1:0-7043 GCA_043788785.1 Spartobacteria bacterium
TTCTATAACCACCACCACGACCGTATAAGCGACCCGACTAAAGAGTGCTAGGAAAGCCGTGTGCGGGAAAACCGCCTGCACGGTTTGAATGAGGGGGGATACTGTCCATACAGGATAGCGTTCCCTACTCTACAATGAATCGTGACAAACGGGAGGGGGTCAGCTCGGGGCCTAGGCTGGGCTTAGGTTCAGGGACTGGGAGATGCGGTTGCGCTTGCGCTTGCGGGGCGCGTGCTCAAGTGGGCCTACGACAACAACCCAGCCGACTACAGCGAGACCTCATACGCCTGCTGTGGGGTCGAGCGCGAGCGCGGCCGCGACGGAGTGGCGATTGATTACATGCACGACGGCGTGGGCCGCGTGACCAGCGCGATCCGCAACGACGGGATCATGGAGAACACCGAGTACGACGGCCTTGTCACTCGGGTCACGCGCAGCCCGGTCAGCCCGTGGCCGCCGGGGACCTTTCGAGCGCGATCCGGCCAAGCGCCAGCAATTGGCCACCGCGCTGCTCCAGGCCGCCCGGGAAACCGGGGAAACGCTCATTAGAAGGCGCAGAGGACGGGCAAAGTGACGCAGATGATGGGAAATGCGATCCTGAGATCTATGCCATCACGGGGGCAGTGATGGCTGGCTGCCCCGCGTTTCCAATTCGGCATCTTGTATCCAAACTGCGTCCCTGTGCGCCGTCCGTGCGCCGTCTGCGGGTCAGCAAGGGATGAGGGCGTTATTGGCTTATAGGGGCTCGATGATGGTCACCCCCGTGGTGATCGTCCATGCGTCGTCCACCGCCATCCGGGTCAATTCGTGGCCGGCGCCCCAGGAATCGGAAAAAAACACCTCATTTGTCTTATTGTTGTACCCGATGAGCAGGCGCATGTGCCCGCCCGCTCCCTGTGGGATGCCGGGCTCGGGCTTTAGCCCCAATTGGACACACCAGAGGAGCGGGGTGCCCGCATCAATGTGGGTCTGGATTTCGCGCTGGAACCGGGCCACGTCGCCTCGGTTCTTGGTGCGCGCTTCCTTGAGGGTCTCGAATTTCATTGCCTTGAATACGGCTCCGATGTCGATGGCGTTCCCCGGATCGGGCAACTCGCTGGCGTGCTGCTTTCTTGCCGCCCGGTTGTAATCCTTGATGAGGCTCAGGATGGCTCTGACGTCGAGTTCCTCGAGTTCGCGCACACGAACCCGGAGCCGGGTGGCAATCTTTTTGAGCGCTCCAACCATGGCGCTCACGCTGGTGCCTGCGGCGGCGTCGGTATTGGCGACCTGCGCCAGTTCGTTGGCATCGGCCGGATTGCCGAAGTAGCGCATGACCCGTTCGGTGGAAGCGACCACGCAATAGCCTTTCTGGCCTTGGTCGACCATCGGCACGTCTGTGATGGAGACATCCCCGGTGGCCACGTCGCGCTTGACGTGCGCCGCCCCGGTGAACTTCACCCGGTTCAGGTTCGAGCCGGTTACGAAGTGGGTTCCTTTTTCAGGAGCGCTGATGTCCAGGCGAACAAACTCCGCCCGGAAAACGATTCCCTTGGAACGGACTTCCTTGGTGAAGCTATACTCCAGGAGGTAAGATGCCTTGGGACCCAACCATTGGAGGCCATCCGCTTTAACCGCGTTGGAGGGATCCTTGCCCCGGGCAATAAACTTTGTGGCTGCGGCCTTGGAGACGGCTTCCGCACAGTTATGGACCAAGGTGTCGAACTGGTCTTTGGGCAGATTGCCGGCATCGCCCCTGGCGAAATAGAAAGCTGTAATTTGCTTGAGCTTGTTGGCCTCAAACCGGGCGACGACCTCGTAGACGGGTAGATTGAAAAGAGTCAGCTGCTTCTGGGCGGCGCGCGCGGAATCCTTTGCGCTGGAGGTCCAAGCAAAGGGGAGTTGTTGAGTGGCAGCCTGGAATTGATCCTGGTTGAGAGTCCAAAGGTTCTCGGTCAGCAGGAGCGGGTCCAAGCTCTGGGCGGAGGCGCTGCAATCAAGCATCCAACGGATGGCCACGAAGGCCAGGAGCGAGGGCATTGCCCATCGCCGCATGGGGTTTGGCGTCCGAAATGTCCGGGGGGAGGCGGGCATGGCTCAGACTTTGGGTTGCTGCTGTGTGAGGCAGTGGAAGGCGCCCAAGCCCCAGATCAGCTCCCGGCAGTCGATGGGAACGATTTTGCGGGTGGGGAAGAGTTTCTCGAATACGGCGAGGGCCCAGCGGTCGTTGTTATCGGCGAATGTGGGTACGAGGACGACAGTGTTGGCGATATAAAAGTTCGCATAGCTGGCTGGCAAGCGTTGGCCATCGCGCACGATCTTGGAGGGCATGGGAAGGACATGGACTTCCAAAGGAGTGCCGTCCTCGGTTTCCATGGTCTTGAGCAAGTCGAAATTGGCCCGCAAAGGTTCGTGGTTGCTGTCAGATTGATCCTCTTCGAAGACGGTAACCACCGTGGTAGGGTTAACGAATCGGGTGAGGTCATCGATGTGGCCGTCGGTGTCATCGCCCTCGATGCCATCGCTCAACCAGAGGATGTGTTTGACCCCGAGATAATCCCGGAGCTGCTGCTCGATCTGGCGTTGATTCAAATCCGGGTTGCGGTTGGAGTTGAGCAGACAAGACTTGGTGGTCAGCAACGTGCCGCAGCCGTTGACCTCGATGGAGCCGCCCTCCAGTACCATCTTGGGCGCGTAGACCGGGATCCCGAGTTTTTCCCCGATCAAGGTGGGCACGACGTCGTCGTTTTCGAAGGGGGGATATTTCCAGCCCCAGGCATTGTATTCCCAATCGAGGATAGCGACCTTCGGGGCCTCTTTGCGCGTCAGGAAGATGGGGCCGTGATCGCGGCACCACGGCTCGTTGGTGGGGATGTGGAAAAAACTGACGTGATCAATCCGGGCGCGGGCCTTGGCTAGCTGCTTGCGGACATCGGCTTCATGAGCCGCGTCGCACACGTTGATGTTCACGGCTTCCGACCCGGCAAGGGCGTGAACCATTTTGGCCAAGGTCGGCGTGACTCGGTCGTAAGCGCCCGGGAAGCTGATTCCGTCGCGGCGGGGCCACGAGAGCCAGGTGGCAACGTGAGGCTCCCATTCGGCCGGCATCCGGTAACCAAGAGAAGCGGGGAGGGCGTGGGCTGAGGAAGACATGCTAATCGATGAAGCGTTTCTGGAGGTCGGAGTAGGCGTCGATGCGGCGATCGCGGAAGAAAGGCCAGTGGGTGCGCTGGGTATCCAAGGCATCCAGGTCGGCTTCCACCAGAAGGATCTCTTCTTGGTCGATGGCGGCTTTGCCCACGATTTGGCCCGTGGGATCGACCACAAAGCTTTGACCCCAAAATTCCAGCCCAGGGCCGCCATCGGGAGCTTCGTGGCCCACCCGGTTGGGGACGGCAACATAGCAGCCATTTGCTATGGCATGGCTACGTTGGATGGTTTCCCAGGCATCGTGCTGGCGTTTGCCATACTCGGCCTTCTCTGTGGGATGCCAGCCGATCGCTGTGGGGTAAAACAGGATCTGCGCGCCTTGGAGCGCCGTTAGACGGGCCGCTTCAGGATACCATTGGTCCCAACAGATACAGACCCCGATTTTCGCATACTTGGTCTGCCAAGCCCGGAAGCCCAGGTCGCCCGGGGTGAAGTAGAATTTCTCGTAAAAAGCCGGGTCATCCGGGATGTGCATCTTGCGATACTTGCCGAGGTAAGATCCATCGGCGTCGATGATGGCAGCCGTGTTATGGTAAAGGCCGGCTGCGCGGCGCTCAAAGAGCGAAGCGACAATGACCACGGCGTGCTCCCGGGCCACTTCACACAAGGCTTCTGTGCTCGGTCCCGGGATCTCTTCAGCCAGTTGGAAGTACTTGTGGTCTTCAATCTGACAAAAGTACTGGGAAGTAAACAGTTCCTGCAGGCAGATGATTTGGGCGCCTGCCTTGGCCGCCTCGATCACCTTTTGAATGGCTCTGGCAAGATTCGCCTTGGGATCGGGCGTACAATGCATCTGTACCAGGCCCAAGGTGACTTTGTGGGGTTGGGTAGCCATGGGAATGGGTATCGGTTGGGCTTGCCCGGAGATCCAGGCCGGGAGGTTCTTCGGAGGCGCTTCAGCCCTTTATTTTACGGAGTCCGCGGGAACAATCTTGATGCTCTCCAAGGCAACGCGCTCCAGGGGCACACTCTTTTCGCCCCGGGCATTGGACTCGACCGGGGTTTCGCCCAACTTGAGCAGGACGTCTTCGCCCCGGATGACTTTGCCAAATCCCGTGTACTTGCCGTCCAAGCTGGGTGCCGCATCCAAGCAGATGAAAAACTGGCAACCGGCAGAATCCTTATCGCTACCGCGGGCCATGGAAAGGACACCCAAGACGTGCTTGCGTTCATTGAACTCCCCTTTGACTTGATAGCCCGGGTTGCCCGTGCCCCAGAGGGCCTTCTTAGCGGGATCCTTGGTCAGTGGATCGCCGCCTTGAATCATAAAGCCTTTGATGATGCGGTGGAAGGCGGTGCCATCATAGAAACCGTCCTTGGCCAGTTTCTTGAAGTTTTCCACGGTTTTTGGGGCCACATCGGACCAGAATTCCACGACGAGTTCACCTTGGCTGGTTTTGAGAACGGCGACCTCTTTGGCTTCATCTGCTCGGGCAGGTGGAGCGAGAAGGGAGGCCAATGCGCAGGCGCCAAGGAGCGAAAGAATGAGCGGCTTCATAGGCCAGCACATTTGCCATGGGCTTGGCCCTGTGTCGATGGCGGATTGCGCCTGTGCGGAACTCCGGAATTGATTGAGGATTGCAATTTGAACACTGAGTAGGCAGTTTCCTGTTTCACTTTTTTTTATGAAAATCGCGGTCGCCTGTCTGGTCCTACTTCTCATCTTTGGTTTGATGGCTGAACGCCGCAAGACGGCCGGTTTCAGCGATAAAAACGATGCCGCCCGAAAGCGGGTGACTGAATTGGAAGCCAAGATCGTTACCCTGGGTCAGGACAATGGGAAAACGTCGCAGGCCATGGATGCCCAATTCCAGACCTTGAGGCAGGCTGCCGTAGACGCCCAGAAGTTGGCCAACGACACCCAGGTCAAATTGACCGGTACGGAAGCTACGTTGGCCGACAGCACGACCAAGTTTGAGGAGACAACCAGGAAAGCCGCCGAGGTCAGTGCGGAACTTTCCGGCACCAAGAGCCAGTTGGAATCGTCCAAGAGGGAAGCCGAGACGGCCAGGCTTGGCACTGAGAAAGCGCTTGGGCAGGTGCGCGCGATTCAAGCGGCAACACAGGCGCAGGCTCAGGCGCATAAATGGGTTCCAGACGCCACCCCAGCACTGAAGTAGGCCCGGTTTGATGGAGGACGGTTTTCTGCCACTCTCGCCCCCAGGCGGATGGCGAGAGGGACGGGTGGGTGCATTCGCCGGGTTATGAGGCTATGCCATGGAAGCCGGGTTTTAGGCCCATGGGGCTTTAGAATTCTGGCACCCGGGCTGGAACCTATGCTGCCGGGCTGGAAACCATGCCACTCTGGCCAGTGAACCCCGTTTACCCGGGAGTGCCCAGCAGATCGTAGACTTGGGTGCCTGTGATCTCCACTTCGATGAATTCACCCACCGGAGCTGGCGTGCTCAGTAGGATACGCCCGTCAATGTCCGGAGCATCCCCTTGGGCCCGCGCAACCATCGGTTGGTCCACAATGGCTTTAAGCCGCTTGCCTACCTGCGCCTCAGAGATTTCCCGCGCGATACGCTGCTGAAGCTTCATCGCTTTCTTGTACCGGGCCGTTTTGACCTTGGCGGGCAATTGCCCTTCCATCTTGGCCGCCCGCGAGCCTTCCTCTTGGGAGTAGGTAAAGACGCCGAGGCGCTCGAAGCGCGTCCTTTTGATGAAATCCAGGAGGTACTCGAATTCCGCCTCGGTCTCGCCCGGGAAACCCACAATGAACGTGGTTCGGATGACGATCCCGGGAATTCCAGCCCGGATCCGGCCGATGAGACTTTCGATGTGCTCGCTGGAGGTTTCCCGGCGCATGATTTCCAGCATCCGCGGATGGATGTGCTGGAGGGGTATGTCGATGTAGCGGGCCACCTTTTTGCAAGCGGCGATGCACTGGATGAGTTCGTCGCTCCAATGGGCTGGATGGGTGTAGAGCAACCGGATCCAGAAATCGCCTTCCAGCTTCTCCAATTCGTAGAGCAATTTGGTGAGCGTGGGCCCTTTTGAGGAGTCCACCAAAGCGCGCGGGCCGGCCTTTTCTTCCCAGAGGTCCATTCCGAAGTAGGTGGTGTCCTGACTGATCAGGTTGATCTCCTTGACGCCTTCGGCTACGAGGGCGCGCACTTCGGTCACCACGCTCTGGATGGTGCGCGAGCGGTGGCGCCCGCGCATCTGGGGAATGACACAGAAGCTACCGGGATGGTTACAGCCCTCAGCTATCTTTGTGAATGCTGTGTGGCCGGGAGTGAGCCGGAAACGTGGCGTATCAAAATCCGGGATATAAACGGGCTTCCGGGTGACCAGGTTGAGCGGCTCCCAGCTCTCGTCCAAGAGGACTTCGTGCTGCGTGGAGCCACCGGGCCCGGGCCGGGCAAGGATTTGCTCAATGATATCGCCGGCCTGTGCGACCTGATCGAGGCCGATGAATGCGTCCACTTCCGGGATGTCGTGGGCAAGTTCCTTGGAGAACCGTTGCGCCATACACCCGCTCACGATGAGCTTCTGGCCGGGTTTCTTGCGCAACCCCCGGGATTGGTGGGCATCCAGGATGGCCTCAATGGATTCTTCCTTGGCGGAGTCGATGAACGCACACGTGTTGACGATGAGCACGTCGGCTTCCTCGGCGTCACTGGTGATCTCCATCCCCTTGCCTAAGATGCTCCCGAGCATAAACTCGGCATCCACCAAATTCTTGGCGCAACCGAGGCTGATCATCCCGACTTTTTTCGGGGCTATGGAAGGAGGGGTGGATTGTGCAGGCATAACGGAAAGGACTATTGGACAGAAGAACCCGGTTGATACGCGACGGGAACCCCATTTTTGTGCACCTCAATGGCGGCAGGATCCCGTGCGGTGATGAA
>JAYVTN010000484.1:0-4870 GCA_043788785.1 Spartobacteria bacterium
TGAAAGTGGAAAGACGAACCTAAGCCTTTCTGCCGAAAGGTTCCAAAGCCTGCCAGATCCTATGTTCGCCTGGCCTTTTCTCCTCTTCTACCCACCCGATCCAGTCGAGCGCCAAAAAAGGGGATTGCGGATTGATGTTAGCTGACTTTGGCTCCGTGGGATCTGGCGCAATGGAAGATAAAGTCACGGGCCTCGCTGTCGAGATCTGCCAGTGGCAGCGTGATGAACTGGGCACGAGAAACAAAGAGTAGCCAGAACTCGGGAAACTGCCAAATCTCGACGATAGCGCTCCAAGATAACTCGGACGAACCGAGATCGGAGGTGACCCGGAAATGGTCGCTGCGAGCCTCAAATGTAGCAACGGGTGATTGCATACGCCGGAATCTCGTAATGGCTCCGCGATAATGAATGACGTAAAGCGCGAGGGCGAAGATGATAGCGAGGCAGAGAACGGAAGCGGAGACCCCAACCCACCACGACCTGTCCCCGGATGAGATAGAGTAAATGCACGAACCCAGCACCAGCGCGATAGCCACAAAATAGCGCCAGCCAGTGACGCGTCGCCAGAATGCCCAAACGGCGCTGCGAATAAGAGGTTCGGAGTAGTGGAGTTGGAAGGGTTTCATTAGAACGGGACACGCCATGAGTCCATTAACCCATGGGCGCTGCAGCGCCACTCGCAACGCGTATTTTCATGTGCGGATTTGCCGAACAATGCCCACGTTCGGCGGATTCATTCCCCAAATGCTGGGGTTGGGGGCGCGCATGAAATCAGCCACAAGGAGAGGCCAACTAAACCGAAGAATGCGAGGCAGGAGTAAAAAGCAACGCGATGCCTCACTGAAAAAGTGCGTCCGCGATGAAGTCGGCACGCAAGAAAGGTGACGACGAAAAGTGATGCCACGCAAAGTAAAGAGAGAACAAGGCTGGCGGGGAACTCTGGCCCTGAAAGCATCATGAGCCAGGCCAGTGAAAACAAAGGCAGTGCGATGAACGCGGCATTCGGCGTCTTAGCACCCGGAGTGGGATCAGTTGCGTTCATGGGGACACGCGAGTTTTTCGGAACGCCAATAGCACACAACAGAGGTGGCGAGCATTCATAGGACCGTTGGGGAATCTCGGCTCATTCCTTGATTGCGATCTCCACTCCAATCATCCAATCGGGCTTGGGCAGCACAGGGAGTTTTAGACCGTTGAGCTTCTTGGCGACGCACGCAGACACGGGTTGGTCCGGAGCAGATACGATGTGTCGCGTGGTGCCGTCAGCGCTGATCACGAAAACGATATTGACCGTAAACGGGGGCTGCGCGCCCTTGGTGCAGGCTTGTAAGGCGGCCTGCATCGGCTTGGCGAATAGCTCTGAAATGCGCTTCTGGTAAGCCTTGCCTTCCTCGGTCTCGCCCATTTGGCGGCTGCGGGCACGAACATCTTCAAATCGTTCGGGGGGCGGTTCTGCGGCGGAAACTAACTGTGAAAGCGAGATAGCGAGCAGAGCGGAAATGAGTTTTTTCATTATCACTCAATTACAGGGCAGGTCTGGCAAAAAGGCGAGTATCGGTCCCGGAAAGGGAGAAGTGCCCGAGTCGGGCGGAGTGCCCGGCACAGCCACAGATAGCATAGACACCACAGAGGCTCCAGGATGGGGTTCTGATTCCCAAATCTGTGTTCCTCTGTGAAATCTGTGGTTTATCAATGCGACACCCGCATTGGCGATTTTGACCATTCATGCGATACCGGCCGACGCGGCAATCCCCGTTATTGCGCTCTCGCAGGTCTGTCCAGAGGCCGGTTATTTGAAATACACCAAGCATTCAGGTCATTGATACTAGAACAAGTTTTTGAACACCGACCCCATGCTTCTTTAAGTCCCGGACCGTCCTCTCCGCGAAAACCAACCACCCTGCGTGGGTCTCCTCAAGCTTGTGCACATCCGCGGCGAGGGGAGTTTCACGCAAAGTCTCGCCAAGGCGCAACGTACGGAGCAGTCAGTGCGTGGGACTAGCATCTCCACCCAGCATCTGCCCCTTGCTCCCTCGGTGTGCTTGGTGGCCTTGGTGTGAGGATTCTCCCGGTCCACCCCCGACCGCCAGCCAGAAACACTGAGTGCAGAGTCTGGAGCCGGGATCTGGTCCAGAAATCTCACACCAAGAAGACCAAGCCCACCAAGGCTGATTCAGAAACGTTGCGCCGTGGCGCACTTAGCGTGAAACCCACCGGCAGCCTGCGGGAGAACTCCGCTCCCGCAGTTCACCCGGAATTGGCCCCGTCTCCACCTTTGACCCATCCGCAGGCCATCAGGTGGCCCGAATCCTAAAGGCGAGCGCGCACTTCGCGCGCTCCAAACGCGGATAACAATCACGGAGGAAGAGATCATGCCAGACCAAGAGAATGTAGGAAATCAAGACGATCAGAAGCGCGACCCGATTACCGAGGAACCGGTTTCCCATCTGGTGGGCGCGGGTACGGGAGCCATCGGGGGAGGAGCCGCCGGTGCGGCAATCGGCACGGCAGTGGGCGGGCCCTTGGGAGCCGTCATTGGAGCAATCGTTGGCGGCGTGGCTGGCGCTTACGGCGGCAAAGCTGTTGCCGAGGCCATTGACCCCCAAGCCGAAGACCGGCACTGGCGGGAGAAGTACAAGGAAGAGCCATACGTGGAGCCTTCCAGGCCGTACGAGGATTATGAGCCCGGATATCACACGGGCTTTACCGGGCACGAGAAATACGAGCCGGGGACCAAATTCGAGGAAGCTGAGCCGACTTTGCGCGAGGATTACCAGGCTGCTCAGGGTCCCCTGCCTTGGGAACATGCCAAACCCGCCGCCGAAGCGGCCTGGAACCGGGTCGAGCGGGGCGAAGCCGTGCGCGTGCCCCTGAGCCAGGAGCAGATGGAGGTGCGTAAACGCGAGGTCGAAAGCGGAGGGGTGCGGCTGCGTAAGGTAATCAAGACCGAAACGGTCAACCGGCCGGTGGAACTCAAGCGAGAGGAAATCGTCGTGGAACGAGTGTCGGCGGAAGAAGCCGCGAGCGGGCCAGCGCCAGAGGGTGCGTTTAAGGAGGAAGAAGTCTACGTGCCGTTGAAGCACGAGGAAGCCGTCGTGGAAAAGAGCGCCCGGAAAGTGGACGAAGTCGAAGTTAGAAAGACCGAGCACACGGAGACCCAACACGTGGAAGGCGAGGTCCGGCACGAAGAGGTGGAGGTCGATAGAGAGGAAAAGGAACACGCGGCGCACCGGTGAGTTCGGCCTGATGCGGCAGAACCGGGGTGCGTTAGATCCGGAGCAGGTGCGCCAGAGAAATGGCGCGCCTGCGCAACGGTGCCGCTGCAGAGAAGTCACACAGCGCCCGGGAATTTCCGGCTCCGAAAACGTTGCGCCTCTGCAAAACTTTGCGTGAAACCCACCCTGCTTTTCACACCACTGGCGAGGCGGGATTTTGCAACCACGAAGGCGGGGGCGTGTTCCGTCAACTCCGATAGCGCACCCGCTTGGACCACGCGATCGACGGGGCTTCGATCACCCGATAGCCCACCCACGCCACCGCCACCGAGAGAGCCAGCGCCGCCGCGACCATCCCAGAGCGCAGGCCGGGGTTTGTCACCCATGGCCCTACGGCTGCCAGCAGAAAGCCTCCGGCCGAGAGATGGCAGAGGTAGAGCGAATACGAGATCTTTCCCAAAAACCGTGAAAAGCCATGGCGGCTTGCAAAGACGAGGACGGCGGGAACCGGCAATAGAGCGGCAACACTCGAAGCCAAACCATGTTGACGCCAGATCAACCCGGCCAATGCGGCGATCAAGAGAGTGGCTAAGAGTGGCGTATCCAATCGGGTATGGAGCCTGAACAAAGCCCCGCCGAGCAGGAAATAGCTGATGTATCCGAGCAAATGCCGATCGCCCGGAGTTACAGAGCCCACCCCTACACACACCGCGACCAAGCCCAGAAATGGAAGGCATTGGGGACGGGAGAGAAGGGGCCATGCCAGGGCCGCAAACAAGTAGAACTGCATCTCCAAGGCCAGCGTCCAATAGACATCGAGCAACCACGGCCTTCCGAGGAGATCATTGAGATAGAAGAAATGGGCGAGCGAATCCCCCACTCCCGGGGGCGTCGCGCCGCGCATCCACACCGAGAGGCCCATGGATAGGAGGCTCGCAAGGTACGGGGGATAGATGCGGACCATCCGCCGACCCAGGAATGGAAAAAAACTGCCTAGAGAATAGCCGCCGCAAGCCATCGCAAAAGGAACAACGAAGCCGGAGATGACGAAAAAAGTACGAACCCCGAGGTGGCCATAGTAGCCGAGATCCTTGAGCCAATGGCCGTGGGGGAGCCATCCGTTGTTGGTGAAATGGAAGAACGCAACGGCCAGCGCAGCGAGTCCCCGCAAGGGGTCCAATCCGGTGACATAGGGATACCGCGAGCCCCCTGCGGGAACATCGCCCTCCGCAGCCGGGGCGGTGTCGGCTCGGAGTAGGGGAGGACTTGGAGGACTGGAAGGGAGGACGCTCACGAGCTGATGCGTACAGGCGCGCTCCCCCGTGAGCAGGCTGCGCTGAGCGCCCGCCATCGTATCAAGGTCCCCCGAGCCGCCCCGGGATCCCACTGGGTTGCCCCTCTACTTGGCGTTCTGGACACAGCGAAAGCTGACATGGTTGCTTCCCGTGGATTCTTCCCCTTTGCCGCGGGTGCCCACCATATAACGGCTGCAGTACTGGTCGGAGCACAGGAAAGAGCCGCCGCGGTGAACCCGTTGTTTATCGGTGGGGGGAGAAGCTTGTGGATCGTAAGGGGCTGCGGGGCCTTGAGGATTGCGCGGGAGGCCTCCGGCCAACTTCATCCGGGCATAAGTATCGGGGCGATACCAGTCGCTC
>JAYVTN010000485.1:0-20358 GCA_043788785.1 Spartobacteria bacterium
GCCGGGGCAACCAGTTGCAGCCCGGAAGTCCTGTGAGGGTCGACATCATCCAAGTCCTGAACAAGTCGGTCAAAGAGCAGATTGCGCCGCACGTCTTCCGGTACGTGCAATCGACCGACTTCAAAAAGGAGTCCTCATTCGAGGCGGTTACTCCGGTGAACAAGACCCTGGAGGTTAAGGAGCAAGGCGAATACGTGGTGGAGACCTATTCCCCCAAAGAGAAAACCGTTCCGAAGGAGTCCCGGAAATTGACCATCAGTGGAGAGGTGGAGGACGCACCCGCGGAGTTTGTTCAGCGCAACGAGACCACGTTCGAGATGACCAGCGAAAAGCCTGCTTACGAGGTGGGCCAAACCGCCGTGTTCAGTTTGCAAGCGCCCTTCACTGGAAGAGCGTGGGTAAGCGTGGAAGGCGCAGGCCAAGTGTTTGAGAGTTATCCCGTGGAGTTGGTTGCCAACGCGGGCAGGATCGAGGTGCCTGTGAAAGCCGAATATTTCCCCAACGTTTGGGTGACGGTGTACCTCATGAGTCCCGGCGGCACCGGGGGACTCCCTGCCGAACGCTTTGGTTCCATGGAACTGGTTGTGGTCCGGCCTGAATTGGATTTGAAGGTGACCCCCGTCATGAGCAGTCGAGAGGTGAGGCCCGGCCAACCCGCACACGGGGAGTTGCTTGTGAGCGCGTTGGGAAAACCGTTGGCGGGGGCTGACGTGACCCTGTTCGCTGTCGATGAAGCAATCCTGGTTGCCGGAGGCTGGAGCGCTCCTCATTTACTTGAAGCTTTCAACCTGCATCGGGCTTGGGGTGTGGACAGTGTCTTTAGCGGGTTTGCCCGTTTGGCTGAACGCACTGACAAGGCGGATCTGACCCAGAAAGGTTTCATCATCGGAGACGGAGGAGAGGGGTCGTTGGGCACCAAGAAGCAGGTCCGAAAGGATTTCCTGCCCCTGGCGATGTGGCAGACCGGACTTCGGACAGGGGCTGATGGAAAGGTGCCCATTAACTTCAAAGCGCCTGACAGTCTCACCCGGTATCGGGTGATCGCGTTGGTGCAGACCAAGGAGAACCAATTCGGGTTTGGCTCGGACGCAATCGAGGTGGCCAAGCCTGTGCAGATAGAGCCAGCGCTTCCGCGTTTTGTGCGGTCCGGCGATGAGGTGGAACTGCGGGCCATCGTGCGCCAGCGCGTCGCCGACTCGCTCCCGGTCACGCTGCGTTGTGTCTCCTCGTTGAATCCGGTAGGACCTCAGTCCCAATCCTTGGACGTGCGCCGAAATGAACCCGGAGTATTCGCTTTCCGAATCAAGGTGGCAGAAATGGACTCTGCGAAGGTTGGTTTCCAAACCGATGCGGGACCGGGGGATGCTGTGGAGGTGGTCTTCCCGGTTCATCCGCCGACACTCCTGCGCAAGGAAGCTGTCTCCAAACTCTTGGGAGCGGGGACGCTCTCCGCGGAGATGGCCGGCTTGATCCCGGAACGTTGGAGCCGTGCAAACGGGAAAGCGGATGTCACGCTCTCCACCTCGCCATGGCTTCCGACCCTGAAAGCCTTGCCGTTGATCCTGGAATATCCGCATGGTTGCTTCGAGCAAATCTCCAGCCGGGTTCTGGGCTACACTGTTTTGGGCGGATTGATCGCCTATCTGCCCGATGACGGAGCTCATGACCGGGAGTATCGCAAACGGGTAGAGGACGGGTTAACCCGGATGAATGCGGCGCTCCTGGAGGATGGGAGCCTGCCTTACTGGCCCGGTGGCACGAGCTCTGGGTTCCCGACGATCATTGGCGCTTGGGCGGCTTGGAGCTCGCGCGACAACGGTTGGGAGGTGCCGCCTCGTCTCCTCGATGAGCTGCCCAAAAAAGTGGAAGCGATTGCGGCAGGAAAAGGAGCCTATTCTGATAGTCCGTTTCTTCGCTGTTTTGCCCTGATGGTGGCTTCCCAATGGGCAACCGACGCCACTGTTCTCGAGCCGTCCCTGGGCGACCTCTATTCCCGGCGCGAGAAGTTAACCGAGGAAGAACGCGCGTTCCTCGCGGTCACTATGCACCGCTTGAAGGTGATGCCTCAGGAAACCGAACAGCTGCTGCGTGAGATCGACCGGCCTCTCAAGGATGTCGGATTTGATCCCGATACATTCTCCTCGCTCACACGAACTGAAGCCATCCGGGCTTGGGCCTACGCGACGGTTCATCCCCAAGAAAATAGTGGCAAAGCCCGGCAAACAATTTTCAAGCGGATTGTGGCGATGCTCGATTCCGCCCGGACATTGTCTACCCAGGAGAACTTCTGGTTGCTTATGGCATTCCGTACGATGCATGACGGCATCCAGGCGGCACCGCGGGAACTTCAGAGCGCGAAACCTGCACCCTCCGCGGGTTCCAAAAACCGAGCTTCGGTGATCTGGTTGGATCGTCCGATTGCGACCCTCAAGGAGTTCGCGCCAGCCGTCGCGGGGCAATCGTTGGAGGGGTTGACCTGCATGTTCGATGCCCAATTCCGATTGCAGTCATTCAAGGATGAGGAGCGCACCGATCGTGGGTTCCGTGTGGAACGGGTCGTGGTCAATCGCACGGACGCCACGCGCACGGGTTCAGCCCAGGCGCCTTACCGCTTGGGAGACGAGCTCCTGGTGACCGTTCGTCTGATCTCTCCCAAACTCCACTATTACGTGGCTGTGGAAGGCGAGTTGCCCGGATGCTTGGAAACCGTTGATCCCAATCTCGCCTCGGTGGCACGCACCTATTCGGTGCCATTGAATGATGGGGATCGTCCATTGGCGCTATCCTATTCGGAGCTGCGCGACCGCACGACGTGCTTGTACTTCAACCGGGTGGAGCCGGGCATCGGCGTATACTCGACATTGGCGCGGGTCACCAGCGCTGGCGCATTCCAATGGCCACCCACCCAGGCGGTGCCCATGTACGAGAGCCGTTCCTCCGGGGTATCGGCTCCCTCAATGACCTACGTGGTGGACAAGTAAACATGGGTTTCTGGCCCACAGTTTTCACCAAAGCCAGGTGTCGGAGGATTGTCAGGAGGCAAAGTGGGAGGGGCGAGCCTGGGCAGGATGCCGGTGCGGTTAGCCCCCGTTGGAGGAAGGGGCGTTGGTGGATCGGCTGCGGCCTGGGCGTGGCTCTCGGTGCAACATGGTGGCTGTACTGGGCGCCTTTGCCGCAAGCATTCCAGGGCAGCGGGTTGCAACCAAGGACCGCAATGTTTGTGGATTATCACGGCACTTTGATTGCCGAATTGCCGGGTCCTGATGCCCGCAGCCATCGCCCAATCAGCTTGCGCGAGATGGGGCCGTGGCTTCCAGTCCTGACCATTGGACGCGAAGACCAACGCTTTCCCAGTCATTTGGGAGTCGATTTGGTGGCAACCGCACGCGCGCTCCTGCATGGAGTGGGAGGCGCTTCAACGCTTACACAGCAGCTGGTCAAGCTCCGGGTCGGCCGCACACGCCGCTCTCTCTGGACCAAAGCCATGGAAGCCCTCTTGGCTCTCCAATTGGAACAACGCTGGAGCAAAGCGCAGATCCTTGAAGCTTATCTCAATGGGAGTCCTTACGGCAACCGGCTCATCGGCGTGGAGGCTGCCTCCCAAGGATACTTCGGGAAAACCGCGCGGGCTTTAAACAAGGCGGAAGCCCTCTACATCGTTGGCCTCCCGCAGGCGCCCACCCGCTTCAATCCGTGGTTGCATCCGCGGGAAACGGCCCAGCAGTTCGAGCGCACGGTGCGGGCCCTGCAATCCCGTGGAGTTCTGACTCCCGAAGAGTCCGGGCGGCTGCGGGTGCCGCAAGTTGAAAGGCATTTGCCTGAAAACCGTGCACCGCATTTCCTGGAGGCCTTGTCAGAGAGCCAGGTCAAGGTCCGCAATCAATGGGTGGCGGGCATCTATCATTGTACGCTGGATTTGGAGCTTCAGAAAAAAGCGGAGCAATTGGTCCGTCGGCATCTCCAGAAGTTGGATCGTGCGGATATCACCCAGGCCGCTTTGGTGATCCTCGACAACCGCACCAACAGCGTACGAGCCCTCGTTGGGTCGCGGCAGCCAGGGGAGTTGAACGGTGCCCTTTCGTACCGCAACTGTGGCTCTACGCTCAAACCGTTCCTGTATCTGACGGGCATTGATCGTAAGGTGTTTACCGCTGCCACGGTCTTGCCGGATACTGCGGATGCGGTCCGTGGCGTGTATCCGGATTACGATCCCCACAACTTTACACTCCAACATCGAGGGCCTGTGCGGGTTCGCGAGGCGTTGGGCAATTCGCTCAATGTGCCCGCAGTGGTTGCGCTCAGCCAGGTGGGAGCCAGGCACGCATTTGAGGCGATGGGGAGCTGGGGCCTACAGTTTGATCACCCGATTGAAGAGGTGGGCGCCGGGTTCATCCTTGGGAATGTCGGGGTTCGTCTTTTGGACCTGAGCGCCGCCTATTGTGGGTTGGCCCGGGGGGGGCTCTGTGGAAAACCGGCGATGCTCGAAGAAGTGCCTGTCGAGCTAAAGCGTGTGGCCTCCCCGGAGTCGGTGTCCATCATCACTGATATCCTTTGCGACAACGATGCGCGGCGTTCCAGCTTCGGGGCCAACTCGCCACTGGCGTTTGATCGACGGGTTGCCGCGAAAACCGGGACCAGCGCAGGTTACTGCGACGCGTGGGCCTTAGGATTTACCCGCGAGCACACGGTTGGGGTGTGGGTAGGCAATTTCGATGCCCGTCCTATGAGCCAGACCGCGTCCATAGTTGCGGCCGCACCGCTGTGGCGTTCAGTCATAGACGAGCTCTTCGAGCAGGATCCTGCGGTGCCCGAATCGCGCCTCCCGCGAACGCCCATATGCACGCTCAGTGGCCTCCTAGTCTCACGATTGAGTAAGTCGAGTTTCAAAGAGTTGTTCATCCCGGGCACCGAGCCAACAGCGAGTTCCGCATCCTGGTATTCCCCAGAGGGGAAACCCATCCTGCCTCTCGAATACGCGGCGTGGTGCGCCACCGGAGACAACGTTTTAGGAGCCGAAGTGCGACCGGATCCAGCCCGGTTGGCGATTATCAATCCGCGCAAGGAGGCAGAATACGTTCTCGATGCGAATCTCCCATTGCATCAGCAGCAAGTGCGTTTTCAGGTTAACCTTCCGGCAAACGTTGTCTGGCACGTGAACGGGAAGGAGATGAAGCCGGGCGCTGACGGATGTCTCCTGTGGCAGCTTCAGGAAGGCGCGTGGACTCTGGAAGTTTCCAATGGCGTGGCAAGCCAAGCCCGGCATTTCCGGGTGACCCGCTGAAGCGATGTGGCATGGGCTTCCACCTATGAATGTCTGAAACTCAGCGTCCCGGCCGCGCCCCGCGTTCCATGGGCTGGAAACCCTTCCAGTGCGGGATTCCTTGCACCACGGCCGGACAATCTATTCGCCCGGCTAAACCAGAGCTTTTCCCCGCGGCCGTTTCCCGTAGCTTTTTAGCGAGCCCAAAGTATTCACCGATCATGAGCGCGCCCGATACCCGCTGGATTCAACGTTTTGAGAACTACCGGCGCGCGTTAACGCGCTTGGAGGCGGCCGTGGAACTTTCGCGCCAACGCCCGCCTGCCGATTTGGAGCAGCAGGGCATGGTGCATGCCTTTGAGTTCACCCACGAACTGGCTTGGAACTGTCTAAAGGACTTTCTCCAATCCCGCGGCACGGCCGATCTGTATGGGTCCGGCGATGCCACCCGGGAAGCCTTCCGCAACGGCTTGATCGAAGATGGAGACGTCTGGATGCAGATGATCCGGGATCGCAAGCAGAGCTCTCACACCTACAACGAGGAAGTCGTCAAAGAGATCGTGGCCGCGATCAATGCCGATTACATTCATTCCTTTCTCCGATTGCAGACGCGGCTGCGGCAACTGCAGGAGGAAAACTTATGAGTTATGGGCTTTCAGCCGAAGTGCTTGCGCAGATCCGGTCGGTCTTTACGCATTTTCCGGCCATCGAGCGGGTCATCCTCTACGGCTCCCGCGCTAAAGGAACCCATCGCCCAGGGTCCGATATTGACCTCGCACTTCTAGGCGAGGGCTTGGAGGAACGTACGCTCAGCCGTATCGATTCCGAGCTTGAGCATCTGTTGCTCCCATACACGCTGGACCTCTCGCTGTTTTCCAAGCTCACCCATCCCGCCCTAATTGAGCACATCCTGAGGGTCGGCAAACCTTTTTACGAACGCGAGCGAATCAGCGCTCCCTCTCTCTGAGCGTTCCGCAGAAATCACATTGGGCGTGTATTGGTGCACGACGTCAGCCATCAGCTGCCGGCCATACCCAAAACAGTAATCGGGACTGGAGACCTTGGCACGCGTTGGCATCGGAGCGAAACCGGAGGAGGGAACCGAAAGATTGACTCACGCCAAGACGCAAAGACGCAAAGGTGTGTGCCGGGCACGGTCCGAACGGCATCTCGGGTTATAGCGCCCCCCGCGGATGCGGCAGGCAAACCGGCCTTCGGGCCATTCCGAGCCGTAGGTTAGAGGGGTCGATGAATCGTGACAGCCGGGAGGGTGGTGAAGCGAGGCTGGGTGTAGGTTCAGGGAATGGGAATCAGGTGGCGCTTGCCCGGTCCAGGGTCCGATATTGACTCGCACTTATAGGGGAGGGCGTGGAGGAACGTACACTCAGCCGTATCGATTCCGAGCTTGAGCATCTGCTGCTCCCGTATACGTTGGACCTCTTGCTATTTTCCAAGCTTACCCATCCCACCCTAATTGAACACATCTTGAGGGTCGGCAAACCTTCTTACGAACGCGAGCCAATTAGCGCTCCCTATCTCTGAGCGCGCCGCAGGAAATCAGATTGGGCGTGAATTGGCGCACGACGTCGGCGATGAGCTGCTGGTCACCAAAAACCTGGGAGACCGGGGAGTAGCACGTAGCCTGGGCTTCCAATCCACGGGAGGTCCGAGATGCTCCGTGTTCATGGGCTGGAAGCCCATACCACATCCAGCGAAAGCCTAGGGGGCGGTTTTTTTGGCCGAGACCACCGCTTGAGTGGCCTTAGCCTTGTTCTGCACAAACGTGTTATTGTCGCCGTGGAGCGCCCATGGCCCGGAGGGCACTTCCTCGAAATCCACGAAACGCCAGTCCGTCACATCGGTGTCGGACATGCCCAAGAAGTCGCGTACGGCAGGGGAAACGTCCAAGCCGGCGCCCCGGTTGAGGTTGGGTTTGGGCCGTTCGTTTCCAAATACGTATTGCCAGTGATCGGTGCGGAACGGGCCGCAATCTTCCCATTGGCCGTAGCAGACGCGGTCCTTGAAGCGAATGGCAAGCCAACGCCCTTTAAGCACCGTCTTTCCCGCAGCCTCGTAAGCGCTTTTGAACCAAGGGATCACCTTGGCCGCTTCCGCCTTATGGCCGTTATTGGTCACGTCGTTATAAGGCAGAGCAACGTAAAATGGGTTTTGGCGCGGGGTGAACGCGACCGGGATGTAATTGGCGCGTTCTGAGCGGTCGGGGGCGTCGGTGCCTCCATAGTTTTTAGCCCATTTGCTGTCCCACGCGCTGATGTGGTTAGGTACGGGATTGTTTTTGGTCGGACGCTCCCCGATCCAAAAGGTGGTGGTCACGATCCTTTCCTTCCAGGGGTAGCGCTCTCCGGGACCCGAAGGGGGTTGGCCGGAGCCCATGCCACTCGGGGCATTCAAGTCGGGCACTACGAGGACCGATTCCCGGAGCCGCTTGGAAATGCTGGGTTCTTCAGCCCTCAGTGCCGCGTGCGGGGTCATGGACGCCAATGAGGAGGCGAGGAGGGCAGATGAATGGAGAATGCGTTTTCTCATAGGGAGGGGAAGGTTGGCCGCGAAAGCAGCTGGCGATGGTCGGGAAACCGACTGAGTACCTGTTTGTGCCCTACAATAAGCACAGCCCCGGCCCTGAGCCAAGCCCGGAAAATCCGGCATAAATTGGCTGGCAAGGGGTGTTTGGCAGTTGAAACAGGGCGGGTGCCTCCTTAGCCTGCGGCCTGCCTGTTTAAAAAAGACCATCTACCATGCGCTTCACTACCTTTGTAAAATCGACTTTAGCGCTCTTAATGGGAGGCGTCGGCTTATTAGCCCAAGACGAGATTGCGGTCGGCGAATTTGCCTCTTTAACAGGCGGTAGCGCCAGCTTCGGGCAATCCTCCCACAAGGGGACGGCACTGGCCATCGATGAAATCAACGCGGCAGGCGGCGTGTTGGGCCGGAAGCTGCGCTTAATTACCGAAGATGACCAGTCTGCGGCGGGCCAGCCGGCCACCATCGTTCGCAAGCTCATCTCCCAGGACAAGGTCGTTGCAATCCTAGGCGAGGTGGCGAGCTCCAAATCTTTGGAAGCGGCCCCTATCTGCCAGCAAAACAAGGTGCCCATGATTTCGCCGGCGTCCACCAACCCGAAGGTCACCGAGGTCGGCGACTACATTTTCCGGGTCTGCTTCATCGATCCGTTCCAAGGCACGGTGATGTCCAAGTTCGCCCTTTCCAAAGGCTGGAAGAATGTCGCAGTGCTCACGGACAAGAAGCAGGACTATTCCGTGGGGTTGGCCCAATTCTTTGTCAAAGATTTCACAGGGAGCGGGGGGCAGATCGTCAAGGACCAGACCTACGTGACCGGGGATAAGGATTTCAAAGCCCAGTTGACCTCCATCAAAGCCGCCAAGCCCGAGGCCATTTTTGTTCCAGGCTACTATGCAGAGGTGTCCTTGATCGCTCGTCAGGCCAAGTTGCTAGGGATTAAAGCCCCTCTTTTGGGCGGGGACGGTTGGGTCGGGGATTCGCTTCTCAAAGTCGCGGGCAACGCATTGGACGGGTCATTTTTCTCCTGCCACTTCTCGGCTGACGACAAATCGGCGGCTGTGCAGGACTTCGTTGCCAAGTACAAGGCCAAGTACGGAGCGGTTCCCGACGACATGGCCGCTTTGGGTTACGACAGTGCAGTCATTCTAGTGGAAGCCATCAAGCGCGCCGGTTCGACTGATGGGGAGAAGCTGCGCGACGCGATTGCGGCTACCAAGGAGCATAAGGGGATTACGGGCGTTATTACGCTGGATGCCCAACGCAACGCACAGAAGCCTGCCGTGATCCTCACCATCGGCAGCGGCGGATTCCAGTTTGTGGAGACGGTGGCGCCCTGAGCCCTTGGACTTGAGCATGCCCGGTAGGAAGAGCCTGAGGCCTTGATCGAATTTCTCCAGCAACTCATCAACGGGATCGCCCAGGGATCCATCTATGCCCTGATCGCTTTGGGCTACACGATGGTGTTCGGGGTCCTGCGCTTTATCAACTTCGCCCATGGCGATGTGTTCATGCTGGGAGCTTTCGTGGGGTTCTATGTCGGTCCCCGCACGCTCAAGCTCTTAGGCCAAGGCCCGTCCTTCGCTGGAGTTAGCGCGGTGCTTGTTTTGGCGATGCTCCTATGCGCGCTCATCGGCATTGTCATTGAGAAGCTCTGCTATCGGCCCTTGCGCGAACGCCCCAAACTCACCGTGCTCATCACGGCAATCGGCGTTTCGCTGTTTCTGGAAAACGCCGGCCAATTTGTGTTCGGAGCCGACCCGAAGTCGTTTCCCGAGCTCATCACCGATCGCGCGTTTGAAATACCGGAGGCCTTCGGAGCCCTTTCTGCACTGACAATCACGGTTGGGCAAGTGTTGGTGGTCGGAGTCACGCTGGTGCTCTTGTTCGGGTTGCGCCATGTCGTGCTCCATACGCGCATGGGCATGGCCATGAGGGCTTTGTCTTTTAATCCCGTCGCAGCGTCGCTCATGGGCATCAATAACGACGTGGTGATTTCCTTCACCTTCGGCTTGGGTTCGGCGTTGGCGGGTGCCGCGGGAATTCTCATATCAATCCAGCAGCCCAGCATTGATCCGTTGATGGGCGTCAACGCCGGACTCAAAGCCTTCGTTGCCGCAGTCCTCGGGGGGATTGGGAACTTACCGGGCGCAGCCCTTGGCGGTGTGTTGATCGGTTTGATCGAGGCGCTCGTGGTCGGTTATGTCAGCCCGACTTACCGCGATCCAATCGTTTTTGGAATGCTCATCATTATCCTATTGATTAAACCCACTGGCCTCTTGGGTTACACTGAACGCGAAAAAGTATGATGTTGGCCCGCCCCAAATCGCTTCTGATTGCGGTGCTCGTGCTGTGCGGGATTGCTTCCCAGTACACGGGATCGATCAGTTCGTACTATTACGACATCCTCATCGGCATCGGGATTAATGTGATCCTCGCTGTGAGCCTCAATTTGGTGAATGGCTATACGGGCCAGTTCTCCCTCGGGCACGCCGGCTTCATGGCAGTGGGCGCGTACGGGTCCTCATGGATGTCCCTCAACTATGGGCACCTTCTGGGAAGCCATCCTGCGGCTGCGAATACGGCATGCCTTTTGGCTCTGCTCGGGGGCGGGTTGGCGGCAGCCCTAGCGGGGCTCATGGTCGGGGTGCCTTCGTTGCGGCTCAAGGGCGATTATCTCGCCATTGTCACCTTGGGGTTCAATGAGATCATTAAGGGCGTCATCCAGAATGCCGAGCCTCTGGGCGCCCAGCGCGGGCTCGGCGGGATGATCCAGTACACCAATTTGTTTTGGACTTTCGGGATGGCGGCGTTGACGGTTTACGTGGTCGTTAATTTGGTAAACTCCACCTACGGACGTGGATTCCTGGCCGTGCGGGATGACGAGATCGCGGCCGAAGCCATGGGCATCAATACCACCAAATACAAGGTGCTGGCCTTTGTCATGGGAGCGTTTTTTGCCGGGATTGCCGGCGGCCTTTACGCGCACTTCAAACAGTTCATTCACCCGGAAGGCTTCAATTTCCTGCGATCGGTGGATATTGTAGTCATGGTGATCTTGGGTGGCATGGGCAACACGGCGGGCGTTTGCTTTGCCGCGGCGTTGCTCACGATTTTGCCCGAGTTCTTGCGGTCGGTTTCCAAATACCAATGGCTGCCTGAATGGCTCCAGCACGTGGCCGAGAACCGGATGATCCTCTACTCGCTGCTCTTGATCCTGCTGATGCTGACCCGCCCCCAAGGGCTCTTTGGTGGCCTCGGGATCCCACGTCGCAAGAAGGAGGTGGCCCGGTGAGCGTTCCCTTGTTGGAACTGGATGATGTCACGGTCCAGTTTGGCGGGCTCAAGGCTGTTTCCGCTTTAAGCTTTGCCATCCAGCCTGGGGAGTTGGTCGGATTGATCGGGCCCAACGGCGCCGGGAAGACGACGGCTTTCAATCTCGTCACAGGAGTTTACCGGCCGACCTCCGGGCAAATCCGTTTCGAAGGCCAATCAGTCGTTGGGCATTCGCCTTACAAGATCACGGCCCGGGGAATCGCGCGCACCTTCCAGAATATCCGTCTCTTTGGCTCACTGAGCGTCTTTGACAATGTGCGGTGTGCTTGCAACATGCATCTTCGCCATGGGATCTCGCACGCTTTGTGGCGGGGTGCGGGGTTCGACAAAGAGGAGGCGGCTGTGGAGGCGCAGGTCATGGAATTGCTGGAAATCTTCGGCCTCCACGGGGTGGGGGATGCGATGTGCCGCAGCCTGCCGTACGGGGATCAACGCCGCCTGGAGATTGTGCGCGCCCTGGCGACACGGCCCAAGCTTTTGCTCCTCGACGAACCGGCGGCCGGGATGAATCCCACAGAAAAGGTCGAGCTCATGAAATTGATCCGGTTCACGCAGGAGAAATTCAAGCTAGCGGTGTTGCTGGTCGAGCATGACATGAAGGTGGTCATGGGTATTTGCCAGCGCATCGCAGTGTTGGATTACGGAGAGAAAATTGCCGAAGGCACTCCCGCGGAAATCCGGCAGGATCCCAAGGTCATCGCGGCGTATTTGGGCAAGGAGGCCGCGCATGCTTGAGATCCGGGATCTGAAGGTTAAATACGGTACAATTGCCGCCTTGCACGGGATCTCCTTAAAGGTCGAAGCGGGCAGCATCGTCACGTTGGTAGGAGCAAACGGAGCGGGCAAATCAACGACGCTGCGCGCGATCTCCGGATTGGTGCCCATGGTGGCCGGAAGCATCCGTTACGAGGGCCAAGAGATCGGCAATATGGCCCCCCACAAGATTGTTGCCCGTGGATTGGCGCATGTGCCCGAAGGCCGGATGGTTTTCGCCAATCTTACGGTGATGGAAAACCTGCTCATGGGTGCGTACCTGCGCAAGGACCGTAATGCGTTTGGGGCGGACCTCGAATACATCTTCTGCGTGTTTCCTCGTTTGAAAGAACGCCAGAAGCAGACGGCTGGAACCCTTTCCGGGGGCGAGCAACAGATGCTGGCGATCGGCCGTGCGTTGATGAGCAAGCCCAAGTGCTTGATGCTCGATGAACCGTCCCTAGGGATCGCGCCGATTTTGGTGCAGACCATTTTTGAGAAGATCGTGGAGATCAACAAGGAGCTCGGGATTACCGTCCTGTTGGTGGAACAGAATGCGAATTTGGCTTTGGAGATATCCCACCGGGGTTACGTGCTGGAGACTGGCCAGATCCTGCTCGAGGACACCTCGGCGGCGCTCCGCGTCAATAAGCAGGTGCGCGAGAGTTATCTGGGCGGCTGATTGCAGCCCCCCATGTAGCATGGGCTTCCAGCCCATGGATGGCCGTCGGACGCTATGGACCACATGGACCTGGGGCATCCTGTCAAAGAGCGGGCCGGCCCCGGCATCTCATCCTGTCAAGCCTTGCAGAGAGCTCAACGGGACGCCAGATTCCACCGGTGTTTCCCAGGAGGTACATTTGTATGGCCCTAGCTTTTGTTGGTGCTTATTCCAGTATCGCTGCCCCACCGGTCGCACCTGTGCGCATGGTCGCGGACGATTACCATGGCGTTAAGATTGGCGATCCCTACCGATACTTTGAAAATTTCACCGATCCCGAAGTACAGGCATGGGTCAAGGCCCAGGCCCAATTTGCGGATCAAACCTTGCAGGCTCTCCCGGGAAGGGATGCTTTACTGGAACGGATCCGGGATCTGGACACAGGCGCACCGTATCGGATTTCGATTTTGCACCGCTGGCCGAATGGCGACCTCCATTATCTGAAGACGATGGCGGAAGAGAACCTTGAGAAACTCTACTTCAAGGATGCCAAAACGGGTGCGGAACGGCTTTTGGTGGATTCGGAAAAACGCTCTGATGCAGGAACCGGCAAGCACGTTTCCATCGAGTTTGCGCGGCCATCGCCCGACGGCCGGTACGTGGCGTACGGCTTGGCTGCTTCGGGCTCGGAGCAGACAACGCTCCACATTTTGGACACGCTCAAGAGCCTGGATTTGCCTGAAAAGATCGAGCGTTTGGAGGCCGATTACACATTACCGTACTGGCTGCCAGATTCGAGCGGCTTCGTCTATTGCCAGCGTCGGCAACTCGCAGTTGGGAGCCCGGCCACCGAAGGTTACAAAAGGACACGAGCCTGCCTGCATCGGCTTGGCACGGCGGCCGAGGATGATCCCGTGCTCTTTGCCATGGGCGTGTCGGACACCGTGGCAATGGCGGAAACGGATTTCCCGAGCTTGGTGCTCGCAAGCGGGTCCAAATACATTATCGGAAAAATCAAACACGGGGATACCGACGAGCTGACCCTGTTTGCCGCACCCCTGGACTCCGCTTTGGCTGGGAACCTCGTGTGGAAGAAGATCTGCGACCCGGCCGAGGAAGTGAGGGATTTCGCGGTGCACGGAGAAGACATTGACCTGCTGACAACCAAGAACGCGCCGCACGGCAAAGTTGTGCGGACAGCTCTTGCAAATCCGGAGGTCGCGAAAGCCCAAATAGTCTTGGCGCCGGGTGAGGCGATTCTACAGCGCGTTTGGGTGGCACGCGATGGCCTTTACGTGGGCCAACTGGAGGCAGGGCTTGGCGGTGTGGTTCGGATCCCTTTCGACCCGGCTTCCAAGCCGAGCCGCCTTAGGCTTCCAGCCTCGGAGCAATCCGCTGTGCCGACTGCCGCCAATCCCGACGTGGACGGCGTACTGATCAGCACCGATTCTTGGACCCGGGCAGGCAAAATCTATTCCTACGATCCCGCTTCCAATTCGCTCACCGATACGCTGCTGAAGCCGCGCGGGAAGTTTGACGATGTCGAAGGGTACGAATCCGCGGAAGTCCAAGTCTCCAGCCACGATGGGACCAAGGTGCCGCTCTCTATTATCTACAAGGCGGGCATCAAGTTGGATGGAAGCCATCCAACACTGGTCAATGGTTATGGTTCTTATGGGATGAGTCTCCCGGTGCGCTATTCGCCTAACCGGATCGCGTGGCTCGAAGGGGGCGGGGTGTTGGCCTTCGCCCATGTCCGGGGCGGTGGAGAGTTGGGCAAGGAATGGCATCATGGCGGGCGGCAATCCACCAAGCCGAACACGTGGAAGGACTTCATCGCCTGCTGCGAGTATCTCGTGGGCAAAGGATATACCTCCCCGGCAAAGCTGGCAGGGGAGGGCGGAAGTGCGGGCGGGATTCTGATCGGCCGGGCTATCACCGAGCGCCCTGAACTCTTTGCGGCCGCTATCATCGGGGTCGGTTGCACGGACTTGCTTCGCATGGAAACGACCACCAACGGCGTGCCCAATATCGCTGAATTCGGGACCGTAACGAACGTCGCCGGATTCAAAGCGCTCCTTGAAATGAGCCCATACGAGCATGCCAAATCTGGAGTGAATTATCCGGCGGTGCTTCTTACCCACGGGATCAATGATCCCCGCGTGGAGCCTTGGATGAGCGCCAAGATGACGGCACGACTCCAAGCAGCCACCGCGAGCGACAACCCCATCCTGTTCCGGGTCGACTACGACGCGGGCCATGGGATGGGATCCACCAAGATCCAGAGACAGAAACAACTCGCCGACGAATGGGCTTTTCTGCTCTGGCGGATGAAATAGGGCCATGCCTCTAAATAACGCCCCAGGGATCGACGCGGTTCCGGCTTGCAAGAACCCTGTGCCGCAGCGTTGGCGGCGGCTGTTGCTAGTCTGGGCCGGGATTTTCTTCGGCCAATTAGCCATTTACGGCCCCTCGCTTTTGGGACTCTCCATCCTGCTGCCCCTGGACATCCTTTCAGCGCCGGGTGTTTACCTGCCGCGCACCCAAGCAGTGGCGCACATAGTGCCTCATGATCGCATGCTTTCGGATCTGGTGCTCCAGTTTGAAACCGATCGCCGGTTTGCCGTTTCAGAGCTCCATTCGGGCCGGTTCCCCTTCTGGGCACCCTACCAATATGCCGGTGCGCCGTTTGTGTGGCCCAAGTATTCGCCATTTCTCCTCTTCCAATGCCTGACGGCGTCTCCTGTGATCCTGGCGTGGGCCCAAGTCCTCGCCTCGTTGGTGGCCGGCACGGGCGCATACTTGTTTTTCCGACGAACTTTGGCTGTCGGGTTTTGGCCAGCGGCGGTCTGCGCGTGGGGTTATCCTTTAAGCGGATTCCTGGTCTTTTGGCAGGGCTTTCCGACCTGCTATGCGGTCTACTGGCTACCGTGGCTGCTGCTGGCGATCCATTCAACGGTACGCCGGACGAGTCCCTGGGCCGCCCCCGGTCTAAGTGTGGTAACCGGTTGTGTTCTCGTCAGTGGCCACCTCGACGTCGCGGGGCAAGTGCTCCTGGTCTCGGGATTTTACGGGCTTTGGTGCTGGTTTGATGCTTATCGCCACCAATGGACGCGCGCATCCGCCAGAACCGCCTTGCTGCTTTTGAGCCTCGGTTGGAGTCTTGGTTTTCTACTGGCAGCTCCTCATATCGTCCCGTTCCTGGAGTACGTTAAAACGAGCGCACGTATGAGTAAACGGGCTGATGGTCAGGAGGACCGGGCGCCCGGAGACCTTTCAACGCTACCCCAGATCGCCATTCCCGACATCTATGGGGCGACCCGGGCCGACAGCTTTCGGATGGTGTCCGGAAATCAGATCGAAAGTTCCGCAGCTGGATATTCGGGCCTTTTTATCACCCTGCTGCTTGCACCGCTTGCCTGGTGCAGTCGCCGCCATCGATCAGTGCTTTGGTTCTGGGCGGCACTCGCGGTTTTCGGCCTGTCTTGGACGCTCGGTATACCGGGTTTTCTGAGCTTCTTCCGACTCCCAGGGTTGAGGATGATGTCGCATTCACGGCTGGTTTTTGCGACCTCGTTTGCGATGTTCTCCCTGGCGGCAATTGGGTTCGATCAGGTGATTGGCGGGATCCGCTCACGGCAGGGATGGTTCTGGGTTCCGATCCTGGGGCTGGTCGCGTTGGGTGCGTGGTGCCTTTGGCAGGCCGCCCTCCCGCCTGAGCCACTCGCTTCGTTGATTGGAGATGCCCTCCGGCAGAACCGGGTAGTGCCTGGGTTTTCCAATCTGGACCAGCTTGCCGCAGTCCAAGCTTTTTTTTTCCGGACCTATTCCGTAGGCGCTCTGCTTAGTTTCATTGCAGCTGCTTATTGGATCGCGTTGTGGTCGGGCCGGGCGTGGCGGCCGTGGATGCCCGTAGCTCTTGGGGTACTGGTCATGGGCGACTTGCTTTGGTTTGCCAATGACCGGAGTGCTCAATGCGATCCGGCGCTGTACTATCCACGTCTGCCGGTTCTTGAGGCGATCGCCCGGTCGGAGCCCGGTCGTGTGCTCGGTTATAAGTGTCTTCCGGCTCAGCTCACCCAAACCCATGGGCTTATGGATATTCGCGGATACGACTCTGTGGATCCGGCTCGGCTCATGGATTTGCTCGAGCTCACGGCCGCTCCGGACTCGGAGGGGGCTAGTTATGCGATGAGCCAATGGTTCCGCCCAGCGCGCTTGGAGCTAGGAGCGGATGGTGTGCGGCTCTCGCCTGTGCTCGACCTCCTCGGTGTGCGCCATGTCATCTTCCGGGGGCAATCGCCGCCCCGGCTCAAGCCTGCTTTCAGCGCTCCAGATTATTGGGTGCTCAAAAATCCAAAGGCCCTGCCTCGGGCCTTTGTCCCCAGCCGTGTGGTGAGCGCTGGAGGCGATGCGGGCACGCTCGCTGCCATGGGAGCCCCTGGGTTCGACCCCCGTGCTGTCGCTTACGTGGCCACTCCGGTTCCCGAAACCCAAGGCGTGCGTGGCAAGGCAGAGATCCTTCGCGAAACGCCCTTGGAGGTGGTTGTCTCATTCCACATGGACACGCCAGGCATGGTCGTTTTGGCCGATGCGTGGGATGCCGGGTGGCGTGCTTATCTGAATGGAAATCCGGTGCCGATCTTGCGCGTCGATCACGCGTTTCGCGGCGTCATGGTGCCCGCGGCTAACGGATCTCTCGAATTCCGGTACCAGTCGTCAACCGTGGCCCTGGGCTTTGGCTTTGCCGGATTTTCCATCCTCGTGCTGGCCGGTTGGAGCTTGATCCTCTGGCGTAGCCTCCCTGAGCGGGTTCAGGCGCGTTAGTCCCTTAGGTCCCTTAGGTCCCTTAGGTCCCTTAGGTCCCTTAGGTCCCGTTGGCCTTTGATTTGCGTACTCGATCAGATCGGCGAGAAAATCGGCTGGCGTTGGCTGGGAGCCCTTTGCATTGTAGTTCCGATGTACGTGCGAACCTTCCTCTGTATCTGTCTGGCCTTGAGCGTTTCGGGATGCAAAACGATGTTCCAGAAGCCTTTCAAGAAGGCGGACCAGGCAGACCAGGCCAAAATCAAAATCAAGGACGACGATACCAATTTCCGGGCCTTCCTGGGGCGCCTGCGCACGGCCGTTGGCAAGAAGGATTTGCCGGTCTTGGCTTCCATGATGGCCCCGAATTTTGGTTATCGCTGGGATACCGCTCCTGAAGGCGAGGACGCTTTCCAATATTGGGATCGCAATAATTTGTGGGGCGAATTGCAGGCCGTTCTCAAAGAACACTTTGTTGTTCACGAAGACTTTATGGTAGCTCCGCCACAGGTGGCGTCTGATCCCAACTACACCGGGTACCGGGCAGGAATGCGAACAGTGGGCGGAAGTTGGAAGTTTGTTTACTTCGTGGGGCCGGAACCGCGGTGAGCTACCCCGATCCCATTGCCTTGGGCTTGCCGCATCGCGAGCCGTTCATCTTCGTGGACCGTGTGCTCGAGCTTGATCCCGGCGAGAGTGCGCTTTGCTCCAAAGTGTTTCCTCCCGAGGAGGCCTTCTTCCGGGGCCATTTCCCCGGCGACCCCATGGTTCCCGGGGTGATTCTCACTGAAGCCTTGGCCCAGACCGCGGGGATTGCTGCCGCCCAACCGATCCCCTTCCGATTGACGGCGATCAAAGGAATGAAATTTTTCGGCGCTGTGCGTCCGGGCGAGGAGATTTATCTAAGGGCCCGGAAAATGGCAGTCGTAGGAGCACTCTGGCAATTCGAGGTGCGTGCCGAAGTAGCCGGCCAGCGGATGGCGGAAGGGATCGTGGTGCTGGCGGGGAACTAGATGGGAAGTATGAAGGATGAAGGATGAAGTATGAAGTATGAAGTATGAAGGGGGCGAGAGGACAGAGACGTCCCTCAGTTTTCCCGGGGAAGTTCGTAGATATAGCCAACAGGAGCCGGTGGCGCCCAATGGGCACAGGGCGCGCCAGGGTTGGGTGGAGTTCGGGAAGGTCGGTGTGAAAATCTTCGATCGCACCCGCGACCGCCCACCAGAAAGCAGAAAGTTCAAAATCGGAATTTTGACCTAAAGTGTTGGCGCACCAAGAACACCAAGGCTGACTCCGGTCGGTTGCCACTCAGCCGGCTTGATTCCGACATCCGCCATCCCAACTCTTCCCTTAAATTGAGTGGAACCGCCTTCGTCCCTAAACGCGCCACCCTGACCCTTGGTGCGTTTGGTGGCCTTGGGGCGCCCCCCGACGACCACCGCCTAATTCAGCGACCGGTCGCTGGAGTTTTGCGGAAGCGGCAGGAGCGCGATTGCCAGCATCCGCGAGCCAGCCACGGGTTTTGCATAGAGCTGGACCGCTTGCATCTGGCCGTCCTTGAGCCAAACCACTAACTCGCCCTTGACCGTTTCGCCCTTCAATGCCCGCGAGAAGGGATGCCGGTCGTGTGCGAACGCCTCGCAGCGCTCAGTGAGGATTGCACCCAACAAGGCGCGCACCGATTTTTCCTGCCCCGGCGTTGAGTTCCCGAATTCGTAAAGCGCGACGCTTGCCGCGCGCAGCTCTGGCAATCCCTCCTGGTGGGCAATCAGCGCAAGCGGGACGGGGAATTCGTCAAACGCGGCTTGAAGCTCCGCCAAACGCGACTCCACCACGCTCACGTAGCGCTGGATGCGCTCATAAGCGTTTGCATGCCCTCTTGCGGTCTCGAAATCTTTTCTGAGTAGGGTCAGTCGCGACTGGAAATCGGCTTCGAGGGTCACCAAACGCGACTCTTGCTCCTGCGAAACACGCCTGGCTTCATGATGTTCCACGTGCAGATGGTCGAAGCGCTTGCGCACCGTGTTTACGGCAAAGCTCGTGCCCACGCCCAATAAAGCAAAGATCCCCGTCGCGGTCAGTTCCTGCTGCCCATGCGACCATGTATATTGGGGTTCAAGGAAAAGGAAATTGATGAAGTACGAGGCCGTCAGGGTGGCGGCCAATCCCGCGCCCAGGCCCCACCACCACGCAGCCAACAGCACCAACACCAACGAAGGTGCGAACCGGATCGGCGCGCCCGCCCCCAGCAGCGTTTGCAACAGTAAGGCCGGAGCAATAGCCAGCACTCCGCCTCCGATCCGGAGCCAGATGTTCCCGCTCGGCATGTTGGACAACAATCGATTCACAAAAAAAAACGCGCATTATCGCACTGGATACGCTGGGCAACCTTATTGATGGCGGCGGTTTTCACAAGCTCCAGCGATGATGATCCCCTTCAATGCGCGGTCCGAGCCGATTGCCCCCTGACCCGTGCCCCCCCTATTCCGTGCCGAACCACTTCTTGCGCAGGTCCACGGTCAAGCCTGCCGGTCGATCATCAGTACTTGGCAGCCCACACAGACCAGTCCTGCCCGGATCCAATCAGGCATCTCGTAAGCTGGAGCCGGAGACGTCCATCAGTCATCCCGGGGGAGTTAGTGGATATCGTCCCAGGTGCCTGTGGCGACCAATGGGCACAGGGCGCGCCCCGGTTGGGTGGAGTTCGGGAAGGCCTTTTGCTCCGCCGCGTTCCAGTAGAGATAGCGGATGTCGAGTCGGTAGGCGGTTTCAAGCCAGCCGGGTTGGCCATCCATCAGGGTCGCGAGTTCCGCTTTGCGTGCCAGCCAAGGGTATCCGTGGCTCCAGACGTGACCCTCGTAGCCCATCGCAAGTTTCCGTCCGCTCAGGAGTAGCGGGTGGTTGTAGTCGGGTGCCGCCGCAAACCGGGCATCAACCGGGAGTCCCTCCAACACAGTTTGGAGCGAATCCAGCGTGGAGCGGGAGGCGATCTCATGGCCGGTGT
>JAYVTN010000486.1:0-4496 GCA_043788785.1 Spartobacteria bacterium
GCGCTTATGGGGCAACGCCCTGGGATGCGGCCCCACAGACGGCGGAGCCCTGAAAGGGCGCCTTAATCTCAGTTCCAGGGGGTTAGCGCTTATCGGGCGTTGCCCTGGGCTGGAATCGGTCAGGCCGTTGGCCTTTTAGATGTCACTGCTTGATTTTCGGGTCAGATTTCACAGAGGAACAGAGATAGAAGAGCGAGCCCAAGCCTGAGGAATCTGTGAAATCTGTGGTCAATCCCCAAATCTGGACCCGCCGGGGTGAGTGCGGCCAGTGTATACTAGGGGGGGCCCGTCGGGTCAGGTTTTCGGAGCGCTGCTGTGGCCCGACCCGATCCGGGCGGCTCCGTCCTGCCGATGCGAACGGGTTCACCCCCCCCGGCCTTCCTCCCCGCTGCCTGCAATGCTGTGCAGGCGGCCGATAGTGGCAAGTGCCACTGCCGCGAATCTGAGAGCTCTTCTGTTCAGATTGTCATCTGAACGAATTCAACTCGCCTTACCGGCTCCGGCACATCAGTGCCCCAGCATCTCCAACATCTTTTCGCCCATGGCTTTGCCGTTGAGGTAATGACTCTCGGCGTTGTGATTCCAGTGGTAGCCGAAGTTACTGGGGGAAACCTCCGCAGGCCGCCAGAACGGGCGCGCGTCTGTGGTTTTCACGTCTCGGTTGACCATCGTACGCCCATCCTCTTGCAGATACATCCACTGCGACATATGAACCCTTCCAAGCGGGTTCCCCGGAAAGAGGTCGAGGGTAAACTCCAGGTGGAATGCGTTCCCGTACGCTTCGCCCCGCGCTTCGCCCACAATGCCCGTGCCGGTGGCCTTATAATGGTGCGCATCCACGCGGCTCATTTTCCATGACCGATGCGCGCACTTGCCGTTTCCAAAAGCAAGATCCTGCTCGAAGTGAAAAATCCCGCCAGCCCAACGCCCATGGGTTTCTGTCCGCAGAGTTTGCCCGGGAGCACCAGAACGCGACTCCACAATGCCCCATGAGTGCGTGTGTCCTCGAAAGTATTGGCCCGGATCGAATACGGGTTTGCCCCCCGCAAAACTTTCCGCCTGCCTGGAAGCGCAGCCGCTAACGGCTAGGACGATCACTGCGGCCACAAGCCAAGTCTGGGCACGGAAGCTGAGAGAGAATGATATGGCGGGCATGGTCTAAGGGGTAAGAACTAGCGTTGGCCCGGGTATCCGCTGGGTTGGGGGGCTGATTTCGGGAAGGCTGACTTCGCTGACACGGCGTCGCGGGTGTCGGCCGGCTTCATCGACCCGATCACGTCGGATCCGGGTAGGTCCGCGACCCCGGACTCGTATCTTGTTGGAAAGCTGGCGGTTTCACACCTACACATCGGCGTCCCCTATCCGATGGACGTGTGCTTAGGGATCTTAATAGCGGGAATCGGCCCCGACCCCCATTCTTTATGGGCACCCGTCATGGCATCGGGCTTCCAGTCCGTGGTCACATCCGCAGATTGTGCAGTTGCGACAGATATGGCCGTGGCTGCCCCCCGATGACACCTGTCGGATCGCAATCTGCGGATATCGGTCAATCCCGAGGCTCTCCACCGGGCCGGAGGTCCATGCCACATCCCCGGCTCCCCGAGCTCCCCCGAGCTCTTGCCAGAATTTATGTAGCTTTTAGCTTTCGGCTTTTAGCTTTCCGCTTTTTCTTCAGAGCTCTTGCCAGAAATTTGTTGGTCACCTTCCGCAAGGCGAAGGATCGAGACCCGACTCGACAGCGTTTTAGCTTTTAGCTTTTAGCTTTCGGCTTTTTCTTCACCCAGATCCCAGATCTCGGGTTTCCAAACCACTCAAGCCATGGCAAGCTCCCTGGCCTCATGCGTTTACTGAGCTCCGTCCTGTTTTGTCTGCTCGCCTCCGTCTCCCTGGCCAGCGCCGCTGAAAAGCCCCTCGTGATCGGCATGGAACTGGCCTATCCGCCTTTTGAGATGCGCGACGAACAGGGCCAGCCTGCCGGCATCTCCGTGGATCTCGCCCAAGCCTTGGCTACCCGGCTCGGACGGCCCCTTCAAATCCAGAATCTGCCATTCGACGGTCTGATCCCGGCGCTCAAAACCAATCGCATCGACCTCATCCTTTCCTCGATGACTGCCACGCCCGAGCGGGGCCAATCCATCGATTTTTCCGACGCGTACCTCAAGACCGGGCTTTGCCTGCTGGCTGGAGCCAAGACCGATGTCCAATCCATCGCCGATGCTGACCGCCCCGGGCGCACGCTCGTCGTCAAAAAAGGCACGACGGGGCACCTCTACGCCAAAACCCATTTCAAGAACGCCACCCTCCTGGTCCTCGACAAGGAAACCGCCTGCGTCCTGGAGGTCGTTCAAGGTAAAGCCGACGCCTTCCTCTACGACCAGATGTCCACCTTCAAGAACTGGCAGCGGAACCAAGACACCACCCGGGCCGTCTTAGCTCCCTTCCAAGAGGAGGCTTGGGCCTTGGGAATCCGTAAGGGAAACACCGAGCTTCTCGCCCAGGTAAACGCGTTTCTCGCCGAATACCGCAAGGAAGGCGGGTTTGAGCGCCTCGGAATCAAGTGGTTGCCCGAGCAGCGGGGCGAGTTCAAGAAGCTGGGACTACCCTTTCTGTTCTAAGGCACCGCCTCCCGCCTGTTCGCCCAGTCCCACTCCTGCTATGTTCCTGCCATGAAAAAGCGGGTTTTGATCCTTTCAACTAGCGCGGGCACGGGACATGTCCGTTGCGCGGAGGCCCTTGAGAAGGCCTTCCAAGCCGATCCCCGCACGGGAGCCGTCCTCCACGAGGACGCCCTCAAGTTCACCAACAAACTTTTCCGGGACTTCTACTCGACCCTCTACGCCAAGCTGGTCCGCAGCGCCCCCCAACTCTTGGGCTTCGCCTACCGGGCCAGCGACGAACCGTGGAAAAATGAGACGGCCCGGCTGCAGTTTGACCGGCTAAACACACGGCCACTGGTGAAGTTCATCCAGGATTTCGATCCGCACATCACCGTGTGCACCCACTTCATGCCGGCGGGCATCATCTCCCACCTTATCCAAAAAGGCGAACTGCAGGCCCACCTTTCCATCGTGGTCACCGACATGGATTGCCATGCCATGTGGCTCTCCCGGCTCTTCCACCGCTATTTCGTGGCCATCGACGAAACCAAGGCCCATCTGGAAGCGCTCGGGCTCCCGGGCCAGCGTATCTCAGTCACCGGGATTCCCATTGACCCCGTGTTTGCTCAGCGCGTTGATCGCCAAAAGATCCGCGCCTCCTTGGGGCTGGATCCTGAAAAGCACACGCTGCTGGTTTCAGCCGGTGCCTTGGGGGTTGGGCCCACCGAGATGCTCGTGCGCCGCCTCACCGAAATGCGGCAGCCGGCCCAATCCATTGTCGTTTGCGGACGCAGCGAGGATTTGCGGGCGCGGATCACGGGAATCGTTGGCGTCCACAATCCCGCCTTCCGGATCATGGGCTACAGCACGCGGATGCACGAGCTCATGCAAGTCGCAGACCTGTTCGTGGGCAAACCCGGAGGTTTGACCACTTCGGAAGCCTTGGCTTGTGGGCTGCCCATGGCGATCGTCTCCCCGATTCCCGGGCAGGAAGAACGCAATAGCGACCACCTGCTGGAGGAAGGGGCGGCCATCCGTTGCAACGAGATGACCACAGTGGCATTCAAGATTGAGCGCCTCCTGGCGGATCCTGCCCGCTTGGCATCCATGGCCGAGAGGGCCCGCGCCATGGGACGCCCTCACGCGGCCAAGGCTGTCGTCGACAAACTCCTTGAAGACGATCTTCCCGCCATGCTCCTGGGCCGGGACAAACGCGACGCCATGGCTCAAGCCGCGGTACGCAGCTAGGTCCGGAGCTTCACCCTAAATCCGGCAGTTGAAGTTCTGGGTTTAAGGGGAAATTTCTACTCGGCTGCAGTTCCTGTGGGCGGTTGTTGACTTCGAGGAGGATGAGTTCCTCCGAATAAATGCTGCTGGCTCACCCGCAGGTGAGCTCAAACAGCCCGCCCCGGGAGCCTCGATTGTCGTAGGGCGGGCGAACGCTAGCGCTGCCCAAGATATGGCTTTCGCCCCGCAGGGACACCCGAAAATTGCCCAGCGATAATTGCCCAGCGATTTATCGCTGGCCCCGGATTGCAAAAGAGGCGGGAGTCCCGTCAGGGACGAAAGCTGCGCCCTCCCGACCCGCCCCTTATCCATCCCAGCGATCTCTCGCCTGGGCTATTTTCGGTCATCCTCCGGGATTGCGTGGGTTGTCTTCGCTTGCGTGGGTTAGTGACCGACGAGGTTCAGGGGAGGTTCAGGGGAGGCACGCGGTCCCGTTGGGGTCGGTTTTGGGGAGGCGCGCTCATCTGCCTGCACACGATGTTGGCGCACACCTATGAAAATCGGGCGGCGCGGCCCGCCCCGCCGCCTCCCTGCGGCCCAAAGTGTCTGGCACTTTATCCGGGTACCTATGAAAATCGGGCGGCGCGGCCCGCCCCGCCGCCTCCCTGCGGC
>JAYVTN010000487.1:0-8644 GCA_043788785.1 Spartobacteria bacterium
TGTCCGACCTGTCCGACCTGTCCGACCCGACCGAGCGGGCATTGAGCCGGGTCCTACCGCTCCGAGAGCAATTGCCGGATTTGGCTGCCCATGGCTTCCAAACCCTTGAGCGACCGTAGCCGGCCCTTCTTGTCCACCAACCATACGGTGGGCAGCGCGTTGATCCCCAACGCACGCACAACCGGGCTGGCCCAGCCTTTGCCATCATAGCCGACGGGCCAGGTCAGCGCCCTCGCCTCCAGCGCGCTGCTGAGTGTGGGCGCCCCGGGATCCAAACTGAAGCCAACCACCTGCACCCCCGCTTTCGGCCATCGCGCCGACTCGGCCTTGAGGGTATCCAGGGCTTGAAGGGCCGGCTGCGACCAGAGCGCGAAGAAAACAACCACCACCACTGAGCCTCGCATCTGCTCGATCCGGAAAGGCTTCCCGTCGTAGGTGTTCCATTCCAAAAGCAGCGGCTGCCCCAAAAGATCCAGGCGCTTAAGATCATCGGCGATCTCGGCCCGCAGCTCCTCATCCCGGGCCAACGGCTCAGCTTCCAGCAACAGGCTCCGCATTGTTTTCGGCTCCAACTCAAACAGGCCAGCGACTTCGGCCAATAGCCCCGCCACCCGTCGATCCTCCGGATGCGCCGACTGGAATTTCCTCATCTCTCCTACCAAATCCGCTCGTTGCTGCACACTCGGGTTTCTCAGGGTGCGCATCTTCATGGAGAGCCGTACAAAATCAATTTCCGCCCGTTGAGGGCCTTGAGCGCTCTTTTCCAAGCCATCCAAAATGACGACCGACTCGTGGAGGAGCGCCTTTTCCCCATCGATATCCGCCCGGATCTGTAGTAATCGGGCTAAGCGCAGGCCGGCCTCAAAGGAATGCGGATCTTTGGGGAACCGGTCCAGAAACCCCCGTAGCGCGGCTTCCTGTTTAGCCAGATGCTCGAGGGCGATGTTCCGTGCCTGATCGGCTCTGGGGTCGGGTCGGGTCGGACCGCGGTCGAGCTCGAGGATTTGGGCCCAAAATTGCGTGGAATCGAGAGCCGTACCGTCGGCGGCAAACAGGTTGGCCCACACCGCAAAACAGACGCAGACCACCCTCAAACAGGGGTTGCGGTAGGGGACTTTTGACTCCATCATGGAAGCCTAACTTCTACCAAGTTTAGCGACCTTACAACGATCTCCCTTTTATGAAAAAATCCCCGCTTTTTCTCTCCGCACTTTTTGCGCTGACTTTGGCCACCGGTGTTGCCGCGGACAGTGCGTTTGTTGGCAAGCCTCTACCGGAAATCAAAGTCGTTTATCTGGGCGCGAAACCCGAGTTAGCGGGCAAACCGATACTTTTGGAGTTCTGGGCGACCTGGTGCCCGCCGTGCCGCGAGAGCATTCCCCATCTCAATGGTTTTTATAAGAAATACAAAGACAAGGGATTGATGATCGTGGGTGTCACCGACGAAGACGCGGCGACCGTGAACAAGTTCACCCAGAAGGTTCCCATCGAGTACTTCGCGGCGACGGACAAGGGCGGCAACTTGAGTAAGCAGTTCAATATCAACGGGATACCCCACGCCTTTTTAGTCAACAAAGAAGGCAAAATCGTATGGGAAGGTCACCCGATGCAGCTGACCGAAGCCGACATTGAGAAGGTCCTCTAAGTCCGGCTAGCCCAGTCCATAAGGTCCATAAGGTCCATAAAGTCCATAAGGCCCCGGAACTCCACAGCCCCCCCATCCTCAACGCTCGACCGGCAGGATCGTCGCGTATACCGGCCGGTGGTCACTGGCCTCCTGCCAATAAGACGAGCGGTAAACGCTCGATTTCTCCCTGATCACCTCGGGATATAGCCCGGGACTCACAAAGAAATAATCGATGCGCGAGTAAAGGTCAGCCGCACGCCAGTAATGAGTCCAACGGTCGCCAAAGGCATCTTTGGCCCACAGATCGGCCATGTACGTGGAGGAACCGCGAACCCCGGAAATCTCTTGGAACAGTGGCTCGTTCTTGAGATCGTTGAAATCCCCGTAACAGAGCAGATTGACTGCGGGTTCCGCAGCCAGAATGGCTTCCAGATGCGCGCGTAACAGGTGGGCTTCCTGGCGACGGATCAGTGCCTCGCCTTCGGGCGCGGCCAGTTTGGATTTGAGGTGAACCCCCACCAGTCGCAATCGGTAATCGGCCCGGATCTCCACAGTCACATCCAAGAAGCCGCGCCGGACTTTTTGGGGAACCCCCTCCAACTCAAACCCGACCTCCGGTCTGGACTGGCGGGCTACGATCGGGAACCGGCTCAGCAGCGCGAGATGCCGGTCGACGTCGGGCCCTTCGACATACTCCGAATACTTATACTCGAGCCCCACTGCGTTGAGACGGGCTTGGAAGCCGGCGAACTGTTCGCGCGAGCCCATCTCGCAAACCCCCAGGACATCCGGGTTAATCTCCCGGATGACCCGCACCAGCGCCGCGATTTGCTTCTCGGTCTTGGGCTTTGCCCGGCGCGCGCCCACCGCCACTTGATCTTCTCCCAGATAATTTTCAACGTTGTACCCGCAAACGACCACCGGCCGGGGCTCTGAGCCCACCGTTGAGAAGGGGGCCCCGACAGCCAAAAAACACCAGCCAACAAAAAGGACCCGCCATAGGCGGGTCCGATCTGAAATATTTCCCACGCGCAAACCGTTTTTAAATGTGGCCGGTCTCTTGGCGGGCGTGCTCCTGGAGCCCGTGGTCCGGGTGATCGTGCTCCGGATGGTCCTGGGCAACTTGCACCGGAGGAACTTGAATCCGCGGCTCTTCCAATTTGGTCGTCTCGGCCACCGGCCGGGTCACTTCGCGCTCGAACTCGTCCTTGGCTTTGGAAAACTCGCGGACGGCTTGCCCCATCCCACGCGCCAGTTCGGGCAACTTCTTAGCCCCAAAAAGCAACAGCACAATCAGTAGAATGATGATCAGGTCTGGGCCAGCCAGATTAAAAAGCGAGGCAAGAGTGTTCATACGGTCTGCCTGCAGTTAACACCCATGCGCCCAAGATGCAACGGCAGGCCTTGCCTATTTTACCGACGGCAAATCCCACAGCTCCCGCCGCTTTTCATACTCGCTCCTGGGCAAAAGCACGTAATGGGGCTGGCCTTCGGGGCGTAACCAGCAGATGAGCCGCACCAGATCCTCTTCTGCCATGGTCGTGCAACCCGCACTGGGACGCTGGGGCCCGCGACGGATATGAAAAAAGATCGCGCTCCCGGCCCCGGGCAGAGGCGGATCCGAATTATGCCGGATCTCCACCAGCCAACGATATGCGAAGTCGTTGTGCCTCATCTTTTGCTTTGCGAACCATTCGGGCGGGTTCTTGGAATCGGGAATGACCAGGTGCCGGTTGTAATCCGGGGATTTCACGTCATCGACCCAGGCATCCGATTCGGTCACGGTGCGATAGGGATACTTGGCGCCAGTCGGCAACGCGTGGTCGTAGGTGTAGATCTTGCCGATCCGGAACGCCCCGGCCGGCGCGCGCCCGTCCCGCTCCATCTTGTGGGGACCCGGTTCAGAACTCCCTAGCACGCCACGTCCCCACACCAGTCCGTTTTTCCCGTACAGCACCGGCCAAGGCGTCATAACCGGTTTCCAGCCTCTGTCCGTCCGCTCAAACAGCTCGAGCGTTCCCCGGTTGGAATCCCAATCGGGAGCGATGCTCACGACCAACTGCTTGACCTCGGGCCCGAGTTTTTCTGCGGCGCACGCCTGCGGGCTCCATCCGCCACTACAAGCAATCCATGCAATCAAGACGGCCTTGATCGGTGTCGGGTTATTGCCCAACATTGGGAACTTGAAAAATCTCCAGCGCCTCGTGGCGATCATGGTCATCATGGCTGCGGTGTTTGTCGTCTACTGGCCCGCGCAGCGCAACGGCTTTGTCTGGGACGACACGGCGCTGGTTGGGCGCGACCCGCTTATCCGGAGCTGGCGACTGATTCCCGAGGCGTTCGGGCACTTTCTTTTTCTGGATGCTACCGCCTCCAACTTCTACCGGCCCCTCCAGCGAATCACGTTCATGGCCGACTACGCGCTCTGGGAGATGACGCCGCGCGGTTATCATCTGACGAGTATCTACGTGCATCTGGCGGCCGCAGTCCTGCTCTTCCTGCTAGCCGCCAAATGGCTTCCGCCCCCACGGAACAGGCTTTACGCCCTGGCAATCGCGCTGGTTTGGGCGATCCACCCCCTCCATACCTCAGCGGTGACTTACGTGGCAGGCCGCGCCGATCCCTTGGCTGCCATGTTCGGGTTTGGCTCCCTGCTTTTGGCCCTGTACTCCTTGGAAAACACCCCGCGCGCACGACTCTGTGCCATCGGAGCCGCTCTAGGCTTCCTGGGGGCGCTGCTCTCCAAGGAAAGCGGTGTATTCGCCTTGCTTGCCTGGGTGCTTGTGCTCGCATTCCGCCGCTCGGATCGAACCACTTGGATCCGCTGGGGCGCAATGATCTCGGCGGTCCTCCTTATCTACGCCAGTCTCCGCCTCGCCTCCGACCGCGTCCCCCCTCCCGTCAACCCGCCTCCGGCCTGGACCGCCCGACCCGCCCTGGCGGCCCAAGCATTCGCCCAATATGCCGAGCTCCTCCTGGCACCGCGCAACCTCCATATGGAGCGGGATGTCAGAAAGCTGCCGAACCCCTCGGGCAGGACCTTGGCCGGGTTGGGCGTCTTTGCTGCAATCTGCGGATGGGCATGGTGGAGCCGCCGCCGGGCCCCCCAAGCCAGCCTCGCCTTGGGCATCGCCGCCCTCGCTTATCTCCCAATCAGCAATCTCCTGCCCTTGAACGCAACCGTGGCCGAGCACTGGGTCTACGTCCCCAGTGCGTTTCTGCTCCTGGCTGCGGGCGCTTCGCTTCAAGGCGTCCTCAAAAAACCCATGGCAGCCGCTTGGGCGGGCACGCTTATCGTCGGTTGGAGCCTCTGGTTGGGCTACTTAACCCATTCCCAACAAAGCTATTGGTTGAACGAACGCACGTTCCTCACCCGCACGATAGCCGCAGGCAGCGACAGCGCCCGCATGCGCGTGTGCCTAGGCAATTTGGAAGCCGCGGGGAACCAGCCCGAAATTGCTCTCCAACAGTACCAGATGGCTTTGGACCGTGCGCCTGGCCTGCCATTTGCCCTTATGGGAATCGCCTCCGTCGAGATCCGGCGTGCCAACTACAGCCGGGCTCGCGAGTGTCTCAACCAGGCTGCTTCCCAAGCCTTCTTCGAACCCGACCGCCTGCAACTCTATGCCCTGCTCGAACAGCGCGAACAGGCCCGCAGCCCGTTACCGCTCCTACACCAAGCCTTGCAGGCAGCCCCGTACTCTTGGCACATCCGTAAGCGCTACCTGGCCAGCCTCGCCCAAAGCGGGCACCGCCCCGAAGCGATCCTGCTCCTCCAAGCGTTTCTAAAAGACGAGAGCTTCCGGGCCAGTTCGTGGCAATTGCTAGGCGATTTGCTCCTGGAAGAGCACCGAGTCGCAGAAGCTGCGGCTGCGTATGAACGCGCCTCCGAACTGGACGTTCGGAGCACTCCAAGGGTTCCCACGGGTCAACCAACCCCGCCAGCACCCCCCACTGCAACGACAGCACCCCCGACTGCAACGATTGACAAAGTATGGAATGGCGACGCCTACAGCGCCAAAGGCGCGCCTCCATACTAGCTTGGGGCAACGCCCCAGGAAAAGCACGACCCATCGCCATGCCTCAATCACTGGACAACGTCATCCTCCACCTCGTCTTCAGCACGAAGGATCGTCTCCCGTGTCTCGGTGCCCCCGTACGCCCAGCGCTCCACGCTTATCTCGCCACGGTCGCCCGCAATGCGGGTTGCGAATGCCCTCGTTCCGGGGGCGTCGCGGATCACGTTCATCTCGCGATTCAATTTCCGCGAACCATAACCATCGCCGCGCTGGTCGAGGAATTGAAAACGTCGTCGTCGAAGTGGCTCAAAACCCAATCGCCGGAATTGTCGGGCTTCGCCTGGCAACGTGGCTATGGCGTGTTCTCGGTTGGCCCAAGCGATCTCGATGCGTTGCTGGCCTACATCGACAACCAAGAGGAGCATCATCGGACCCGAACATTTCAGGATGAATATCGGGCTTTCCTAGCCAAATATGCAGTGGCTTATGACGAACGCTATGTCTGGGACTAATGGATGGAACGGGCTTTCAGCCCTTGTCTCTTGCTGTTCGGAGACCTGGGGCGGTGCCCCAGGCTGGTATAGCATCGGGGCTTTGCCCCTCCCACCCCTCGCAGCGATCATGGAGGAGATTGAAGTCGAGCAAGCCCCGGTTGCCGCGAACTGCGAACTGATCACCCGCTTTGAGAAGAAGCTCCAAGCCACCCTGGCCCGCGTCTGGGGCGCCGCAAACGACGCAGCCGAAACTTAAAATTGCAACGGGCCGGGGGTGTGGTAGCGTTTTACCACACCTAATGAAAACGCTTATGTTCACGGAAACCGTTAAATTTCTTCGCCTGCAGAATCGCCTGACTCTGCGGGACTTTTGTGATCAGGTCGGACTCGACCCGAGCAACTGGAGCAAGGTGGAGCGCGGGATCAATCCGCCGCCTGGCGATGTCGGAGTGTTGGAACGGTTGGCGAGTTTTTTCGGTCTGGCAGGTGATGAAAAGCTTCGTTTCATGGACGACGCGGCTGTGCAGCGCAGGGAGATCCCACCGGATGTTGCCGACAATGTCATTCTCCAGAAGGCGCTGCCCGCGTTCTTCCGAGCAGCCCGCGGACACGAATTGACCGAAACGGAATTGGCGGGTCTCGCCGATGACATTCGCAAGCTGCACACCCGGGATCACGACTAGGGCATGGAACACGTCTGGCAAGCGATCGAGCAACTGCGTGATGCGTATGAACTGCTGCGCGAAGATCGCACCCCGATAGATGTGTTTACGTTTTTTGAAGTTGATTTGGGGCTCAATGCCATTCCGTTCGATGATCTCACCGCAAAGTATCGAGTTGAGGCTGCAATCACCGCTGATTTTACCGGGATCTATCTCGATGCGCAGCAATACGCCCTGATGGAGAAAGGCCCAGACTGGAAGCTTAACCGTCTTCGCTTTACGCTCGCGCATGAGCTGGCGCACTTCTTCCTTCACAGGGACTTGCCGCAGCCGAAGAACTTCGCGTCGTTGCCCGATTTCGCGCGCTGGACCGCAACTTATGGCGGAAGAAAATATACCGCCGAACAAGAAGCCAACGAGTTTGCAGGTAGATTGTTGGTGCCCGAGCGGCGGTTGAAAGCTCTTTATGACGAGTTTGCTCTGGACGCTGAGAAATTGGTTCCTAATTTCTCGGCGAGCAATCAGCTGCGGGATAAGTTTGCCGAGAAAATTGCAACAAGGTTCGGTGTCAGTTCACAAGTCATCGGGGTGCGCTTGGATCGCGACGATGTTTGGCCCGCCACATGACTAAACCCACCAAGAAGCCCGATGGCTGGAGTGCTGCCCGCCAGCATCTCGCAACCTGGGACAAGCCCGCTCTGCTTGGCTCGGTGAAGGACCCTTGGCTTAAAAGCGTGTTTCTATCGATTTTGGGGATCGGCCTTTTCGGCCATCTACCTACGAGGAACGATTCTGTGTTTTTGTTCGTCAAATAAGCGCCGCGATGTTGCGGCGAGTGCAAGACGGCAGCGTGGACCACAGAATAATCAGGTGGGTTTCCCCACCCCGATCACAAGCTCCGCACGGTTTCCTGCCCGTGCCGGTCACCAGCGCACGGGTTCTTCAGAGTGCCGAGTGCCGTTCTTAGGCATTCCCGCTCCATTCTTAGCGCGCAAAGTGTCGTTCTTAACAATCCGAGCGCCGTTCGTGGCGGTCGGAGTGCATGTCTTAGCAATCAGAGTTCCGTTCTTAGCAATCGGAGCGCCGTTCTCTCCGGTGTCTTTCGTTCCCGCGCAGAATTTTGCGTGTTAGCACCTCTTGGGAATCCCGACCCGGCCAACTTCATCCCCATGGCTGATATTCAAGCGCTCGGTTCCTGTTGGGAGGACGGTGCGGGCGGAGGCGGCTCCATGCGTTTGCTCATTGGCACGCCAGCAGGCGACCTCAAATGGCCTATCGACGCCGGGGATGATGAGATCGTTGCGCTGGCCCAACGCCTTCAACCCTTGTTCCGCAGCCTACGCGCTCCCGAGGGCGGAGAGAACGCATCTCCGCGATCCGGAAAGCGTAAACCGAGAGCTTAGCCCACACGTTTCTCCGCACCCCGTTAAAGGCGCAGCAGACCGCCAGCGGCCTCGGGCCTTAGGATGGAGGCAGCCGACACCAGTATCCGCCGTTGGTGGATGCTGGTGCCAGACATTTCCGAGGCGGCTTATTGGTTTGCCCCGCCTGCGTCCCGCCGAACCGACCGTCTTGGCCGCGATGGGGTCCCCTCGCCCGGGAGACCCGCATTCTCGGAGGCTTCGGAGATATCTCGATGGACGCCGCGGGTGGCTTCCCAAATCTTTTGATGCTCGTTACCAAACGCCGAATTGACACTGCTCCCGCGATCCCCGTCGATAGTGTCCCCAGTCGTGAATTTCAGAGTCAGATACCTCCGGCAAAGCCGGAGGCTTGAAATTGTGAGCCGCTCAAAGCGGCAGTTCTAATTTACGCTCTTTCTTGTTGGTTGGTTTTTTGTTG
>JAYVTN010000488.1:0-13130 GCA_043788785.1 Spartobacteria bacterium
CCCGGGCACCGCTGGATTCCTGCACACGTGCCGCGTTCCGTGGCACACCAAACTGGGCGACCGGTAGTGAGTGTTCCCCCCGAACGGCCCTCCGCTGAGGAGCCATCGGAGATCCCAAGACTCGGCACGCTGAGAAACCTGATTGCTGGCGAAAAACGGCGTGTTGCAGTCTTGAAATTCTGGTCCAGGGCCAAAAAATGGACCGGCTGGGCCATCGCGAGTGCCGCACCCGGCCGTTAGCCGCGTTTCTTCTCGGAGGCCGCTGCACAGGCGTCGGCCAAGGTGGCCAGATCCGCAAGGAACCGCTCCCGGCGGGAACTCGGCAGCGCTCCTAAAAGCTGATCTTGGAGGTCCGCTGCGATCTGACGTGCCCGTTCAAAAGCCAGTTTGCCCGGGGGTTGCAGGCGGACCCGGTGGGCGCGGCGGTCGAGTTCATGCGGATGCCGGGACACAAGGCCGCTGGTTTCCATACGCGAAAGGATGGAGGTGATCGTATTGGGGTCGCTGGCCATCAAACCGGTCAGTTCGCGCTGGGTGAGGCCTTTGGGATCGCCCTCCCCGAGCCATCGCAAGACACTGAACTGGTCCGGGGTGAGGTCCAGATGGGCGATCCGCTGCCGGAACGCCTGATTGAGGCCGTACCAAGCGCGGCGTAGCAAAGGGGGGAGCCGTTTGGGGGCAGCACCTTCGGCAGGGGTATGCGATTGGGGATGGTGCTGGCTGGGAACCATGCCCAAATTGATACGTACGAGTATTGTTTTGACAAGTCCCCAGAACCCTTTTATCCGATCTAGGTTCCTCCTCACGTCCCCGGAATCCATTTCCAGCCCGAGCCTGCCCATGAAACGACTTTTTGCCAGTTCACTGCTGCTCACTTGCCTCGCAGGGTCTGCCCTCCACGGCGCCGCCCCTGCCAAGACTGCTGGCGCTAAGGGCGTCCAGGGTTGGTTGGATTGGCGAGGCCCGGACCAGAATGGTGTGTCTTTGGAACGAGGCTTGCCCGAAAAGGTCGATGCCAAAAATCCGCTCTGGATGGCCGAGTTCCCGGGCCAATCCGCGCCCGTCATTGCCAATGGGAAGCTCTACATCAATGGCTTTCTGGGGGCCGGCCCCGATCTTCAGGAGGTCATTGCCTGTTTCGACGCGGATACAGGCAAGCTGCTTTGGGAACACCGGTTCAACGATTTCTTGAGTGATATCGTCTATGACCGTTACGCCACATCGAGCCCGACCATCGATCCGGAGACCGGGAACGTGTACATGCAGGGCACCCAAGGAATATTCGCGTGCTTCACGGCCGACGGCAAACTGCTCTGGCAGCATTCGATGATGGAAGAATTTGGGCGGATGACGTTCCCGAATTCGCGGACGGCCTCGCCGCTTATGGACCGGGAATTAGTGATCACCCGCGGGATCACTTCGGCATGGGGCGCTTACGGGCCAGCCGGAGACCGATTCTACGGGTTCGACAAGAAAACGGGCGAACTGGTCTGGTCGAGTGCGCCCGGGGATCGGCCTCAGGACAATACGTTCTCGCATCCCTACCTCACATGGTTGGACGGCAAACGGGTGCTCTTTTCGGCAGGAGGCGATTCCACGCTGGTGTGCATCAACGCACGAACCGGCGACCCGCTCATGCGGATGCCGGTGGCCAAAGCAGGCGCGAAGGGTGGCATCAACGCGGGAGTGCTTCGTTACAAGGACTCACTCCTTATCATCCACGAGAGCGAGAATATCGATTCGAGCGAAGTGGGCCGTAGCGCCGCATTCCGCATCCCCAAAGGGCTCAAACAACCGGAGCCCGGAAAGCCCCAGCTCTTTGCTGCAAAAGATCTCGAGATTTGGCGCAATCCGTTGGGGAGCTTAGCGAGTTCGCCAGTTCTCGTTGGAGATAGGCTCTATGAAGTGACTGGGGTCGGGGAAGTGGCGGCCATCAGCGCGGAGACAGGAGCCATTCTTTGGAAAATGAAGGTGGCTCCTGAGCAGCGCCAGAGTTCGCCTTTCTACGCCAACGGGAAATTGTATGTAGCCGTCTACATCGCCGGCAGCGGGGAAGAGTCCAAGACCTCGACGGAGGCTTTCGCAGGCGACGGCGAGTTGTTGGTAATCGAGCCCGGAGACAAGGACGCCAAAATCATCAGCCGGACCCGGCTCAGCGGCCATTGTTTCGGATCGCCAGTTGGATATAATGGCAAGCTCTACGTCCAAACCGACAAGCAACTCTATTGCTTCGGTAAAAAAGGCGACAACAAGGGCCTTCCTCCCGCTTCCAAACCTGAGCAGTGGCCGACTGCGGGTGAGAAAACCCAATTGCAGGTTATCCCCTACGAGGCGCTGTTGAAGCCGGGGCAGAGCGTGGGTGTGCGTCTGCGTGCGCTGGATGCAAACGGGTTTACGGTCGAGGAGAGTGTGGATTCCACGGCAGCGACTTGGGAGCCCTTTATTCCGCCAACCGCTTTGGTCAAAGCCACGATGCGAGGCGCAGTCAAGGACGGGCGGTTGGTGGCTGAGCCCGCGCAAGCCCCTTCTGCGGGTCAGTTCAAGGCAACCGTCGCCGGCCTGTCCGGGTTTATGAAAGGGCGAGTGATGCCAGGGGTTCCTCTTTCACAGGATTTCGAGAAATTCGAATTGGCTTTGGACACCTCTAAACCACCGGCACCCGCTGTGCCGAACACGGTGGAGCCGCCCACGCCGTTTGCTTACCCGCCGCTCCCATGGAATGGAGCCCGGTTCCGGTTTGAGGTTCGCAATGCGCCGGGAGCCGAGGGCCAGCCGGCCAACAAGGCTTTGTGCAAGACGATTGAGAACAAGTTATTCCAACGGGCGCAGGTTTTCTTCGGTCACCCGGATTCCAAGGACTACACCATCGAGGCCGACGTGCTGAGCGAGGGCAACAAACGCAAGATGAGCGAAATTGGGCTCATCAACCAACGCTATGTGGTCATCCTCAAGGGCAACGCGCAGCAGATCGAGGTCAACTCCAATCAGGAGCGGATCCGCCAAGCGGTGCCTTTCAAATGGTCGCCCAACGAGTGGTACCATCTCAAAACGCGGGTGGACGTGGCCGCAGACGGCACCGGCGTGGTGCGCGCCAAAGCATGGAAGAAGGGTGAACCCGAGCCCGAGGCATGGAATATTGAGGTGCCGCATCAACATGCGCACGCCCAAGGGTCTCCCGGCCTGTATGGGTTCTCGCCCCAGGAACAACGCGCTTGGATCGACAACATCGCTGTGACTCCCAATAAATAATCATGAAACCGATTTCCCGCACTCTCGCATTGGCAGGCTGTATCGCGACGTTGACTGGCAAACTAGCCGCGGAGGATTGGCCGCAGTGGGGCGGCAATGATCCCGGGCGCAATATGTATTCACCAGCCAAGGGACTCGCCGTGGAGTTCGAGGCAGGCAAGTTCAAGCCCAACTCGGAAGAGGTGGATCTTGCCACGACCAAAAACGTGAAATGGGTAGCCAAGCTAGGATCCCAGACTTACGGCAACGTTGTCATTGCCAATGGCCGGCTCTTTGTTGGAACTAACAACGCATCGCCGCGTGACCCGCGTTTTACCGACGACAAATCCATTTTGATGGCGCTCAACGCGGAATCCGGGGATTTGCTTTGGCAGTTTGTGGTGCCCAAGCTGGCGAGCGGCAAGGTCAACGACTGGGAGTATCTCGGGTTACTAAGTTCACCCAGAGTAGAGGGCGATAAGGTGTGGCTAGTTACCAACCGTTGCGAGGTGGTTTGCTTGGACTCCAATGGGCAAGCCAATGGAAATCAAGGGTTCGCCGACGAGGGCCAATACATGGTTGGCCCCGGAAAGCCGAAGGTGGAGGTTACAGCCAAGGACGCCGACATTCTCTGGAAGTACGACATGATGGACCAGTTGGGTGTGTTTCCCCACAATGCTTCCAATTGTTCGGTAATCACCGTGGGCGACACGGTGTATACCGGGACTTCCAATGGGCAGGACTGGACCCACGTGAATATACCTTCCCCTGGCTCCCCCAGCTTCATCGCCCTGAACAAGGAGACCGGGGAATTCTTGGCCGAGGACGACGCTAAGATCGGACCCAACATCAAGCATGGCCAGTGGAGTTCTCCTTCCATTGGCGAGGTCAACGGCAAGAAACAAATCTACTTTGGTGGAGGAGACGGCTTTCTCTATGCCTTCGACCCGACTCCCGTCAAAGACGGGGATTCCACTATCCTGAAGACGATCTGGAAACTTGATGCGGTGCCGGACGAATACAAGGTGGACAAGAGCGGGAAACCCATCAAATACCCGGCCGCGGAAGGCCCGAGTGAGATCAATGCGACGCCTGTGTTCTACAAGAACCGGGTCTATGTGGCAATCGGCCAAGATCCTGAGCACGGGGAGGGCGTGGGTCGCCTGGTTTGCGTGGACGCCACCAAGACCGGCGATGTGACTAAGACAGGGCTGATCTGGGACTTCAAAGGCATCCATCGGAGTATCTCCACGGTGTCCATTGATCCCGAGAGTGGGCTGCTCTTCGTGGCGGATTTCAGCGGCTTTGTTCACTGTTTGGACGCTGAAACCGGCAAGGTTTACTGGGAACACGACATGCAGGCGCACATGTGGGGGTCGACCATGGTGGTCGATGGGCGCGTCTACTGCGGAGACGAGGACGGGGACTTTGTGGTCTTGGCAGCGACCAAGGAGAAAAAGGTGCTCAAGGAAGCCAATCTGGGAGCGCCCATTTACTCCACGCCGGTGGTGGCCAATGGGACGATGTTTGTGGCCACCCAAACCCATCTCTATGCGGTGGGAGGAGCCAAGATGCCGGTGCCCAAAGCGGACGCAAGGTAACCGATTATGAGCGAACTCGCCCAATCGCCAGCTATGGAAAAGAGCGCGTGGACCCGGACTCAATGGCTGATCTGTATCATTGCAGTCATCGGGTTCGCCTTTGATATCTATGAACTCTTGATGTTGTCCTTGGTGGTGGGGCCCGCACTCCAAGAGCTTTTGGGAGTGGCCCCAGGCTCGCCCGAGTTCCAGTCCTGGGTGGGCAAGCTCTTCTATATCCCTGCCATTGCGGGTGGCTTATTCGGGCTGCTCGGAGGCTATCTAACGGATCGGCTGGGTCGGCGGCGGGTGCTGACCTGGAGTATTCTTATCTACGCGTTCGGAGCATTTGCAGCCGGGTTCTCCACCAGTGCGCCGATGCTGCTGTTTTTCCGCTGCCTGGTGTACATCGGAGTCTGCGTGGAATTTGTCGCCGCTGTCGCATGGTTGGCGGAACTCTTTCCCCAACCTCTCCAGCGCGAGAAGGTGTTGGGCTACACTCAAGCCTTCTCATCGCTGGGCGGCTTACTCGTGGCTCTGGCCAATGGTATCTGTATTGCAGGTGCCGCGCATTGGCCTGCCATTCAGGTCCCCGGATTTCTGGTGGACGCGATGGGTTCCATTAACGACGGGCACGCTCCGTGGCGCTTTACTTTGATGTCCGGACTCCTTCCAGCCATCCCGTTGATCCTGATCCGTCCATTTTTGCCAGAATCTCCTGCCTGGGCCAGAAAGCGTGCTGAAGGAACCCTCAAACGACCAAGTCTGCGGGAATTGTTCTCGCCGGAATTGCGACGCGTGACATTGGTGACCACATTGATGTTCGCCATGAGCTACGGCGCAGCCTTTGGCGCGATCCAACAGATCCCCCAGATCATCCCCGGACTCCTGGAAGTTAAAACAGCGGTCCAAGCAGCGGTCACCAGGGAAGTAGCAGGGAAGCCCGAGGCAGCCCGAGCCAAGATCAGTAAGATGGCTAAATCCAAGACGGAACAGGTGATCGCCGCCAATGTGATGAAAGTGCAGGAGATTGGTGGTTTGGTGGGGCGCTTCGCCTTTGCGATCTTAGCCACCATCATCGTCACTCGCCGCAGATTACTGCGGATGTTCCAAATCCCGGGTCTGATATTGATGCCAATCGTTTTCTACTACTGTGCCACCCATAGCCTAGGGCTGCTCTATCCGGGTATCTTTCTTGCCGGTTTCTTCACCGTGGCCCAATTCAGCTTTTGGGGGAATTACCTGCCGGCAGTCTATCCCGTGCATCTGCGGGGAACGGGTGAGAGTTTTGCAGCAAATATTGGAGGTCGCATGATTGGGACTTCTTTTGCCTGGGTGACAACAACGCTGGCGACGACAACCGATCCGGTGGCAGCCCCGATTAAACTGGCCTACGTGGCTGCGGCCGTGGGATTGGGAGTTTATGTGGTAGGTTTGATTTCCTCGTTCTGGTTGCCCGAGCCCAGAGCCGAAGGACTTCCTGAATAACGTTATGCATACCTTTAGTCCTCAAGAAGCACAGCAGGCGCTCGACTCCCATCTGGGGGAGATTATCCAGTGGCATTTCTCGCCGGATACGGGATGTCCGTTCTGGTTGGATTGGGCTTCCAAGAATTTCGATCCCCGGAAGGAGATCGGGTCATTGGCGGACATGGTCAAGTTCCCGCATTTTGAGGATGGGTGGTTGCGCGATCTCCAGCCGGAAGTCTGGGTGCCTGAGGCCTATAAAGGGCGTCCATTCAATATCTTCGAGACCGGCGGTACCACAGGCATGCCCAAGCAGCGGATTGGCTGGAACGATTACAAGACGGATTACAGCGAGTTCAGTTTGAAGCTCGGTGACGAACATTTCCCTCCCGGCGGCGCATGGTTGATGATGGGGCCCACGGGCCCGCGGCGATTGCGTTTGGCCATTGAACACTTAGCCCATGTGCGTGGCTCGAGCTGCTACTTCATCGATCTGGATCCGCGTTTTGTGAAGAAGCTGATCATGAACAAGCAGTTCGACGTAGCCCGCCAGTACATGGAGCACGTTGTCGATCAAGCCGTCCTCATCCTTAAGAACCGCAAGGTCAGTGGGCTGTTTACGACGCCCAAGCTGCTGGAGGCTCTTTCGGACAAGATAGACATTTACCGGGCAGGCATCCGAGGCGTGTTCTGCGGTGGAACTACCATGCTGCCTCAGTACGTCCGGTTTATCGTGGAGGAAGTTCTAGAACACAGGATCGGTTTCTATCCAACTTACGGCAACACACTCATGGGGCTTGCCGCGAGCGTCCCGTTGTTGGCTGAAGACAACTATTCGATCACGTACTATGCTCCGCAACCACGGGCCGTGTTGCGTGTCGTGGATCCTCTCAACACCGACAGCACAGTGGACTACGATACTTGGGGCCGGGTCGAATTGACCACGCTTACCAAGGAATTCTTCATGCCCCGCTTCTTGGAGCGCGACGAAGCCCTGCGCCGCAGGCCTCGATGCCCATACGCATGGGACGGAGTTGCGCAGGTACGCCCGTTTGGCGCGATGGAAAAGAAGATCGTCGAAGGCGTGTATTAGAAGGAATCGACCGATGACTCTGCCCCATCTACCGGCCCTGCGTAAGGGCAGGCCTTACGAAAGCCTCGATAGTCTCGAGGTGGTTGATCATCTTACAGGCAAACCCATGGCGCGGGTCAGCCAGGTCAACGCCGGGATCGTACGCAAGGACTTGGCCGGAATGGATGAAGCCCGCGACGCGTTGCGCCAGTTTACGGTTGCCGAGTTGATCGCGATCTCTGCCCGAGCCGGCGAACATTTCCTTCATGGCACATTGCCGCTGGGTGACAGAGGACATACCCAGAGCTCAGGGGATTACGTCAAGACTCTTTCGGCTACGAGCGGCTTGCCTCATGTCATGGTCCGCCGGAACATGGCGAAGATCCATTACGCGCTTACCCATGTCGGTACGGTCCTTAACGGACTGACGCGGGGTTTGCCTTTGGAGGTCATTGATAGGGGATTTGGGGAGCAGAACGGGGCGGCTGTCAGTTACTACCCCACAACCAACGCACTCGGATTGATCATGCCGAGTAATTCGCCGGCCGTTAACTCCCTGTGGCTTCCAGCCATCGCGCTCAAGACCCCGGTAATCATCAAGCCCGGGCGCGAGGAGCCGTGGACGCCGTATCGGTTGATACAGGCCTTCATTGCAGCGGGCGCGCCGCATGAGGCATTCGGGTTCTATCCAACCGATCACGAGGGATCCGGGGAAGTCCTCCGGCTCTGCGGTCGTGCGCTGATCTTTGGGGATGCGAACACAGTCGCGCAGTACCGGAACGATCCGAAGTTTTCCGTGCATGGGCCGGGATTCAGCAAGGTGTTGATCGGAGCGGACGCCATCGAGCGGTGGCCCGAGTATATTGATTTGATCGCGGGATCTATTGCCGAAAATGGTGGGCGATCATGCGTGAATGCGTCCGCCGTTGTTGTCCCTCGTTACGGGGCGCAGATAGCCGATGCCTTGGCACGCAAACTTGGCCCGATCGCTCCGCTGCCGCCCGAAGACCCGGACGCCAGGCTTTCCGGCTTTGCCAATCCGAAAATGGCGGACTACATCGACTCTGCGATTGAAGAAGGATTAGCTGTCCCGGGAGCAGAGGACGTCACCGCGAAATATCGCGCAGGGACGCGCCGGGTGGAGTATGGAGGAGGGGTCTATCTGCAGCCCACGATCGTGCGATGTGACTCGTTCCAACATACTTTGGCGAACCGGGAATTCCTGTGTCCGTACGCGAGTGTGGTGGAGGTGCCGCAATCGGAGATGCTTGCCCAAATCGGTTCGTCGCTGGTGGTCACTGCGATCACCGATGACCCAGCGTTTAGACGGGAGCTTTTGGATTCCCCGCTCATTGAGCGGCTCAACCTGGGCCCTATCTCCACCATGAAGATTTCCTGGGATCAGCCCCACGAAGGGAACATGTTCGAATTTCTCTACCGGCGGCGTTCGATTGAGCAGGCGCCGTTACAAACGGTCTAAGGACCAAGCCTTTGGCGGATGATTGTAGATATGAACGCCCCAACCTTCGACTTCCAACCGCGCACACGGATCGTGTTCGGGGACGGGGCTCTGCAGCAGGTCGGTGAGCTGGCGCAGGAGTACGGTGCGCGACGCGTTTTGCTGGTCACGGACAAAGGAATCGTCGGTGCAGGGCACCCGGCCCGCGCGTCTGAACTGCTCGTGGCCCGAGGGATAGAAGTCATTCTCTTTGATCAGGTGAGCGAAAACCCCACGACTGTGGACGTGGATCGCTGTGTGGAAGTGGCGCGTGCAGCCCGGGTGGATCTTCTAATTGGTTTGGGCGGCGGTAGCAGTATGGACACGGCAAAGGGCTGTAACTTCCTGCTCACTAACGGGGGACGGATGCAGGATTACTGGGGCGTGGGCAAGGCCAGTAAGGAAATGCTGCCGTTGATCGCTATTCCCACCACGGCGGGGACAGGAAGCGAATGCCAATCCTTCGCTTTGATCTGCGATGAAGTAACCCACCAGAAGATGGCTTGCGGCGATCCAAAGGCCTGTGCGAAGGTAGCGATTCTGGATCCGCGCCTGACGCTCTCCCAGCCTTCGGGAGTGACCGCTTGCACGGGAATTGATGCCTTGGCCCATTGCTTGGAAACCGCCGTGACGACCAAGCGCACACCACTTTCTGCAATGTTCTCACGGGAGGCTTTTGCACTCTGCATGCACGGTTTCCGGCAAGTCATCGAGCAGCCTGAAGACGTGGAAGCTCGTGGCAAGGTCCAGCTCGGGGCCGCCTTGGCGGGCCTCGCCATTGAAACTTCCATGCTCGGAGCCGCCCACTCCGCAGCCAATCCATTGACTGCGCATTTCGGCATCGTCCATGGGCAGGCAGTGGGATTGATGTTGCCAGCGGTGATCCGGTTCAATGCGCAGGATGCCCGGGCGCGACAGTATTACCACGAGCACGCCGTAGCGGCCGGGCTGCATTCGGTGGACGAATTGCTTGAGGCGCTCCAGGAATTGCTGGAGTTAGCAGGCATCGGCTTAGCACTGGCCTCGTACTCCATCCGGCGCGAGTTGTTCCCGGGCCTGGCCGGGGAAGCGGCCCGGCAATGGACGGCAAAGTTCAATCCCCGGCCCATCCTGGAATCGGACTTCGAGAACCTCTATCGGGAGGTCCTCGGATGAGCCGAGATTTCAAGGGGGGAGCGCAAGCGGGTCTTATGGCCGTACTTCTGGGGGCTTCCGCGTTGCTAGGAACTTCCAACAGAGCGCAGGGCGGCGATTGGCCCATGCATCGTGGGGGGCCTCAGCTTCAAGGGGTTTCCGACATGCAATCCCCGGCCAAACCGGTCCTTGCGTGGACGTTCAACGCAGGTAAACCTGTCAGGGGTGGTCTGGCGATTGCCTCAGGCCGGGTATACTTTGGAGACGACGCCGGATTGATCCATGCCGTGGATCTGGGCACGGGGAAGGAACTGTGGAAGTTCAAAACCGAGGCGGCCGTCGAGGCTACACCGTTGGTTTTGGATGGCACGGTTTACGTGGGCTCTTCTGACACTAATCTATACGCCTTGGATGCAGCTAAGGGGACGCTGCGTTGGAAATACAGCACCGGTGATAAGATCATGGGTGGCGCAAACCACGCAAAGAGTCCCATCGGCGATGGGGAATGGATCTTAGTGGGAAGCTATGATGCCAGCCTGCACTGTGTCGATGCCACCACGGGCAAACCCGTATGGACCCATTCCACGGATAACTACATCAATGGAACGCCAGCGCTTTTTCCCGGCGGTGAGATCGTTTTCGGCGGGTGCGATGCGGCCATCCATGTACTTCAACTCAAGGATGGCAGTGAGGTGCGCCAGATTGAATCCAGTGCCTATATCGCTTCGTCGGTAGCAGTCTTCGAGGGGGTCGGCTATGTGGGCAACTACGGGAACCTCGTTCAAGCGTTTGATCCCAAAGCCGGTTCCATCCTGTGGAAGTACCGGGATCGTAACTTCCCCTACTTCTCCTCCGCGGCCGTGACCAAGGAGAAGGTGATTATTGGTGGACGCGACAAGCAGTTGCACTGCATCGACCGGCTCACAGGCAATGCGCTGTGGAAATTCAAGGCGCGCGGGGCGGTCGATAGCTCACCGGTCGTAAGTGGGGATGCGGTCATCGTGGGCAGCGAGGACGGTCGATTGTACTGTGTGGCCTTGAGTGATGGTAGCCAGCGTTGGGTCTACGAGATCGGCGCACCCGTGACCTCGTCGCCTGCACTCGCTGACGGAAGGGTTCTCGTTGGCTCGGACGACGGGAACGTTTATTGTTTTTCTGCCCAACCTGCCGCTCCCGAATAAGAAGACTTCCATTATGAGCTCTGAAATCCTCGACATCCTTGAACACGAGCACGACCGCGACAAGACGGAGGCGGGCAATTACTTTGTGGCGAACTATCCGCCATTCTCTTTCTGGAGTTCAGAAGGGGTTACGCGCGTCAACGAATTGCTCCAGGAAGCTCCCGCCGCAGGGGTAGCCTTAGGCGTTTATTTTCATATCCCTTTTTGCCGGAAGCGCTGCCATTTCTGTTACTTCCGGGTTTATACGGACAAGAATGCCGAGGACATCAAGGGATACATTGATGCGGGTATCAAGGAGCTAGAGATCTATGCGGCCTCGCCGCTGGTGCGCGGGCGCAAACCCAAGTTCGTGTACTTTGGAGGAGGGACCCCCTCGTTCCTCTCGGTGAGCCAACTCAAAGGCCTGACGGACCGGATGAAGGCGTTGCTCGCGTGGGACGAGGCGGAGGAAGTCACCTTTGAATGCGAACCCGGGACATTGAACGAGGCAAAGCTAGCGGCGCTACGCGAGATCGGAGTCACGCGGTTATCATTGGGAGTGGAGAACTTCGACAGCCACATCCTTGAAATCAATGGACGGGCGCATCGCACGGTGGAGATTTATCGGGCCTATGAATATGCGCGGTTGATCGGTTTCCCGCAGATCAACATCGATCTGATCGCAGGGATGGTGGAGGAAACCGATGAGAACTGGCGCGAAAATGTCCGGAAGACCATCGAGATCCTTCCCGACAGCGTGACTATCTACCAGATGGAGGTGCCATATAACACGGGCATCTACAAGGAGATGAAAGCCGAGGGCAAACTGGTGGCGCCAGTGGCCGACTGGCATACCAAGCGCGCGTGGGTCGATTACGCTTTTAAGGAGTTGGAGAAGGCTGGGTACACCGTGACCAGCGGCTACACTGCGGTACGCGATCCATCCAAGACCAAGTTTGTGTATCGGGACCAATTGTGGACGGGGGCGGATCTGGTAGGGCTGGGAGTCGCATCCTTCTCGCACGTGGCAGGCACCCATTTCCAAAATCTCACGGAGTTCACCCAGTATATCGATGCGATCGGCCGTGGTGAGCTGCCGGTTTCACGGGCCATGGCCACAACCGAAGAGGAACGCATGATCCGGGAGCTGATCCTCCAGCTCAAACTTGGCCGGGTGAGTTTACGCTATTTCGCGGAAAAGTTCGGCGTCGATATCGGTGAGCGTTTCAGTCGGGAATGGGCGGATCTGAAAGCGAAGAATTTATTGGTGGCTGACAAAGATTGGTTGGTGCTCTCGAGGGATGCGTTGTTGAAAGTTGACACGTTGCTCCACGCCTTTTTCCTGCCGCAGCACAAGGGGATCCGATATACGTGACAACATCGCACCCAGAGGAGGACGTACTCTACCCCTTGACGCTGTTGCGGCGGAAGGCGGGACTGGGAGTGTCTGGGTTCAAGGTTGTTGGGCCCGGCACCATTCCCGAGCCGTTCTACAGCTTGCTGGTTCACGAGGGGGACATGACTTCCCGGCTCGAAGCCTTCTACGGCGGCACTATTGCCTTGAAGTTACTGCACATGGAGAAGGCTCCCGAAGCTTACCGCAGAGAAGTGGTGCTATTTGTGGAGGATTCCAAGTTGGCGGTGGAATATGGGGCAATCGAAATCAACTTGGCGGCCTTTGAAGGAAATTTGCGCGAGCTCATCGTTGAAGCCCGTTTGCCGCTTGGGGGACTGTTGAACCGGTTCGGGGTGGAGTATCGCAGTTGTCCCAAGGCTTTTATCGAGCTGGGAGCCGATCCGGTCATGGGGGCCCATTTTGGAGCGCCTGGAGCTACACGGTTTTTTGGACGCAGTAATGTGCTTGTTGGTGCAGGCAAACAAGTTTTGGCAACAATTGTCGAAGTCTTACGGCCTTCGGAAACTTAGGGGACGACCAATGGCGACGAAATCCAACTACGATGCGATTGTAATAGGGGGCGGTCCCGCGGGGT
>JAYVTN010000489.1:0-3021 GCA_043788785.1 Spartobacteria bacterium
CCAAACCCGGCCCCTCACCCCGACCCAACGGGCCCCACCACCCCTGATAAAGTGGCAGACACTTGGTCCTCCGGGGAGGCGGCGGAGCGGAACGCGGGGGCCGATTCCTGGGTAGAGGTCCCCAATTCAAGCAGTAACGGCCAACCCCGGCATTGGACTCAAGCCGGCCCGGCCAGCGGGCAACTCCGGGGCCTCGGCCGGTTTGTTTTTGGTCTCACCCCCGGGGGTGAGTCGGCACCAGGCCTTCCAAGGAACGGATCCGGCCGGGAATCAATCGCTTGCCCTCAAGCCTAAGACTTCAACTCCCGAATCTAGGTCTGCTGTGGGGCTCCCTGACCGAAAGCTTGCTTTGGGGGCGCAGTTCTCATATTTGGTAGTCTCTCAATTGCGCGAATCCCCAAAAACTGACCCGCATGGCACGCATTTTCATTATCGACGATGATCCGGCTATGGCTTCGGTCATTTCCCAGATATGCCACGACCAAGGCCATCAAACGGTCGCTTTCAGCTCCGGTCTAACGGCCATTGCCGAGCTCTCCGTCAACCCGCCCCAACTGGTCATTTCCGACCTTAAGATGGACAAGGTCGGCGGTCTCCAGATCCTGCGCCAGTGCAGGGAACTCCTTCCCCAGACCCCGGTTATCCTCATCACGGCGTTCGCCAAAGTTGAAAGCGCCCTCGAGGCGATGAAATTGGGTGCCTACGATTACATTACCAAGCCGTTCAAGGTCGACGAACTCCAATTGACCATCCAGCGGGCCCTGGAAAAGCAAACCTTGGTGCGCGAGAACCGTAACCTGCGGCAGATTGTCAAGGAGAAATACCGCTTTGAGAGCATTATCGGCACCAGCGGCCGGATGCAGGAAATCTATAACCTCATTGCCAAGGTCGCGGACACCGATTCGACGATCCTCATCCAGGGTGAGAGCGGCACCGGCAAGGAACTCGTGGCCCGGGCCTTGCATTTCAACAGTCATCGCCAGCACCAACCTTTTGTAGCCATCAATTGCTCTGCCCTGCCAGAGAACCTTCTCGAGAGCGAACTCTTTGGGCACAAAAAAGGCGCTTTTACCGGCGCAGTTCAGGACAAGATCGGGCTCTTTGAGGAAGCCCAACTCGGCACCATTTTCCTCGACGAGGTCAATTCCATGGCCCCGGCCCTTCAAACCAAACTCCTGAGGGTTCTCCAGGAACGACAGCTTCGACGCGTCGGGGACACCAAGAACTTGCCGATCAACGTGCGTGTGCTCGCGGCTACCAACGAGGGTCTTTTGGATTTAACCAAAACCGGCCAGTTCCGGGAAGACCTGTACTATCGGCTGGCGGTGATCCCGGTGGAGATGCCGGCTTTGCGGGAGCGCCTCGACGACGTCCCGTTGTTGGTCAACCACTTCCTCCAGAAAAACGCCAACCAGATCAATGCCGAGCCCAAGAAGATCGACCCGAAAGCGATCGAAGTGCTCCAAACCTATCATTGGCCGGGCAATGTGCGCGAACTGGAGAACGCCATCGAGCGGGCCTGTGCGCTGTGCGATGACAATGCGATCACGATCGGCGATTTGCCGCCCCACATCGTCCGTGAATCGATCGGGTCCACGCCGCACAACAATGGGACTCTCCCCCTTGGGCAAAAACTCGAAGAATTCATCAACGAGCAGGAACACCGGTTCATCGAACAGACCATCAAACTCAACATGGGAAACCGGGAGAAAGCCGCGAAGATGCTAGGAATCAGCATTGCGACCCTCTACCGCAAGCTGGGCTTCAAGCGCAGCATCCCGGCCGCAGGCACAGCCTCCCTAGCGGAGGCCTAGTGTACCGCTCCACAATTAACGTACCCTTTGCCGCTTGCCCAGTGGGTTGCGCGGCCCGGTGCCCGCGTTGCTCCTCGGGTTACAGGTTGCAACGAACATGCTCCGTCCTCGCGCCTTGGCGGCGGGCCATTTTACGCGCTACAAAGATTACGTTAATTGTGGAGCGGTACACTAGCGGCATCCGGAGTGGGGCATGGGCTGTGGATGGGCTTCCAGCGCATGGACCCGCGCCGCGCCCAGAACCACTCTGAACCCCCAGAACCCCCAGAACCCCCAGCCTCCCATCCCCCCAAAACCTACCCGCGCCGGGCAAACGCCTTGAGCTGCGAAGATTCTTTCTCCAGCTCAACGAGCTTCTGCAAGGTTGCGGCCTGTTTCTCGAGCATCTGCTGATTGCTGGTCTTGATCAGTTGCAACTGCTCGAGGCTCGTTTTGGGCCGCCCCGGCACTTGGGAATGCAATTGGCTGCCAAACCCGAACCCCAACACCGCCATCAACACCGCTAAGCCAAGTGTTTTCATTTCGCGCTGCCGCCTCCACGGGCGGAAAACAACCGGGCGACCCGGACGTTTTCAGCAACGATGGCCAGTTTGGCATCGATTTGGGCCTGGTTATTGGCCACAGCAACTTGCTGGAGGGCGATCTCGGCAGCTAAGGCGTCAAGGGCTGCGGCTTCGGTGGTTTGTGCCCGGCTGGGTTGCGGGGCCAAAACCCCTGCGGCCAACGCCAGTGCTCCGAGAGCAAGGAGGAGGAAGGGCTTGGGATACATGGGCCTCCACTTAGAGCGCAATAGAGGCGCTTTGCACCAATAAAAATCTCCCGAAGGGATTGGCGCGATTGCTGCTTGCCCCTCCTCCCGCCCACTCCTAGGGTGGGCCCCGATGGTCGGTTTATCCCAATCCCAGAACCTTTCCCAGCAACAGGTTCTCGCTCCCCAGCTCCAGCAAAGCCTTCAGATCCTGCAGGTTCCCATGCTCGAACTCCGGAACCTAATCCAGCACGAGGTTGAACTCAATCCGACCCTCGAAATGGAGTCCACTGAGCCCACCATCGAGGATAAACAGCACGAAAACGACGAGTTCCAAGAGGAGTTTGATCGCTTGGCCAAACTCGATGATGAGTGGCGCGACTACGTGTCCCAAAACACCAGCTACTCCTCCCGCTCGGCCGAGGACGAGGAGCGCCGCCAACATTTCTTCGAGTGCTT
>JAYVTN010000490.1:0-3251 GCA_043788785.1 Spartobacteria bacterium
ATTGGAGGTGGGTGGGGCCGTACGGGGCTAGATGTGCGTGTGCGAGAGCAAAAAGTCGTGTTGCCGGGTGCAAGCGTCGGCCATCCTTGGGATGGTGGGGACGGAGGAAGTGTTTCTTCAGGTGGACAAAGGCCCCGGCGACTTGGATCAAACCTTTGAAAAAAGCGGCCTCGCGGGCCTCCTTGTCCCGAAGCCAGAGGTGTTCGAGCACATCGTGGGCTTGGTAATATTCCTGGCGATTGAAGCACAGGAAGTAGCCCATATAGCATTCCTCCAGCCCGGCCGGCGCGGGCAGGGGAAGCTGGTCGAGGAACTCTCGAATGCGGTCGGATTTTGCCATATTGCTCGGGCGCTTCTTTTTGGTTGGCGCCGGAATTGGGCAGAAACTATCTTCCCGGGTCTCGGGTGTGACAAGATGCGAGTGATAACCAGCGTGGACAAAGGACAAATGGAAGCCGGGGTAAGCCCGGGCCGAGCCAGCCCGCATCATCGATGCAGGTAATCACGGCGATTGTAGTGGTGGTATTGGTAGGGTTCTCGGCGCTGTTTTCGGCGATTGAGACGGCGCTCTTTTCCCTCAAACCCTTCCAAATCGAGCGTTTACGCACGCGCAAACCGGCTTTTGGGGTGGATTTGAGTCGGCTCATGGGGAATCCACGCCGGCTCCTGAGCGCGATATTGGTATGCGACGTACTGGTCAACCTGCCGTTGGTGGTCCTTTGCATGTATCTGCTGAGGGGAACGGTGGTCGCCCACGTGCCGTTTTGGGCGGCAGCGTTGCTCATATTCACCCTCATTGTCATCGTTTGCGACCTGGTTCCCAAGCTCTTGGCCTTGGCCCAAACCGAGCGGGTGGCCCGGATGGGGGTGCGGGTCATGTCGGGGTTGATGCCCCTCATTGACCCGCTATGCCGTGGGCTCCAGCACTTGAGCGAACGAGTCGCAGACGGGCTGATCCCGACCCGGATCGTTACCCAGCAATCCCTGAGCGGGGATGAATTGGAGACGCTGGTGGAACTCAGTGTCGAGCAGGGTGCGTTTAACGAGACCGAAAGTGAGATGATCCAGGAGATCATCAAACTCGGGGATAAAACCGCCAAGGATTGCATGACGCCCCGTGTGGATGCGTTTGCCATTCGCGATGACCTCAGCCAGGAGGAGGTATTAACCCAGATCCGGGTCAAGCGGCACCGCTGGGTGCCTGTGTACGGGGAGACGCCGGATGACATCCTTGGGGTTCTCGACGTGCCGGGCATCCTCTTGGATCCGGCGCTGCATTATACCGAACGGCTGATGCCGCCATCGTTTGTACCTGAGACCATGAAGGCGATTGATTTGCTGCGCAGCTTTCTCAAACACCCCCAGGGGTTGGCTGTCGTGGTCGATGAACACGGGGGTACGGAGGGGGTCGTGACCCTTAACGATCTGGTTGAGGAGATCATCAGCGATGCAGTCCCCAAGGCCGATCATGCCCTCTATATCGAGGCAGTCGGGGAGGGGGAGCTCCTGGTCAATGGCAATGCCCGCATCGACGATATCAACGAAGAGTTGGGCGTGAGCCTGGAGGAGGACGGCATCGATACCATCGGCGGGCTTATCTTCAATCGGTTTGGGGGCTTGCCGCGCACGGGCACACGTCTGGATATCGATGGAGTCACGTTGACGGTACGCCGGATTTCCCGCAAACGCATTGAAGAGGTGTTCATCCGGCAGCACCAGGTCGGAGAAGACACAGAGGAGGAGGGGCAACCATGATCTGGGTGGCCATTGTATGCTGTCTGCTGGTGTCCATCGTGTTCTCCGGAATCGAGGCCGGCATCCTGTCCGTCAACCGGGTGCGCCTCAAACACCGGCTCAAGCATCGGGACCGGGCGGCCATCAAACTTGACCGGCTGTTGCGGCATCCAGACCGGCTCCTGGTTACCGTGCTCGTTGTCACCAATCTGGCCAACATCTTCGCCATGACGTTAATCACCCAGAAGATGGCCGAGTGGATGGGGCCCGCGGGCTACCTGGTGGCACTCGCGGGTTTTTTCCCCATCTACCTGTTGGGCTTGGAGCTTCTCCCCAAATCCATCTTCCGGCGGTTTCCTTACCGTGCATTGGCCGCGCTGGCGGGCCCCCTTCGGCTAGCCAACAGTCTTCTGGCCCCTTTACATTGGGTGGGCAAAGCGGTTTCCCGGGTCTTGACCGCGGATCTCTCCGGGGAGAAGCAGAAACTCTTCCTGGCTCGTGAGGAGTTCAAGTATCTAACCATCGAAGGGGAACGGACAGGGACACTGAGCCAGGTGGAGCGGCAAATGATCCACAACGTGGTGGATTTCCGTGCGGTCACGGCCAATGAGGTGATGATCCCAATCCAAGACGTGTGCACCATCGGCTCGGAGGCGTCGGTGGGGGAATTGCTGGCCCTGGGCAGGGAGAAGCGCATTGATCGCTGGCCGGTCATGAACGCGAGTGGCGAATTTGTGGGCTTAGTGACGGTGTTCGACGTCGTATTGGGAGGACGCGAACGGGGGCGGATTGAGCCGTACCAACGCCGGATCGTGAAGGTAGCGCCCACCGAGCATGCCTACGGGGTTTTGCGCAAGCTGCGTGCTGCCCGAAGCACGTTGGCGGCCGTCGTGGGGCCGCATTCCAAGCCGATGGGGGTGGTGACTTGGGAGGCGCTCATCAAGCGCTTAGTCCACACCGCGACATAAGGCGTCCTGTGGATGAAAGGCGGCCACGCCTGACTGCGCCCCATCATACTTCATACTTCATACTTCATACTTCATACTTCATACTTCAGCAAAACCGCACTTTCCCCTTTCCACAATCCGTTTGGTCCCTATAGTGCAGCCCCTTTCTTAAACCGAAGTCCAATTTTATGTCTCAACATCGCAGCCTCAAAGGAGCCAGCACCATCGCCGCCAAGCGCAACGTTTTGAAGCGCTACGAGCGGGTTGAAATCCTCAAGAAACGTGGGCAGTTCAAGACCGGCGACAAGGTCATGGGTTTGAAAAAGACCAAGCCAGACGAATAGCCGCGCACGGCGGTCCGTCGATCAACGATTTTCAGGGAACCCGGAGGCATGCCTCCGGGTTTTCTGCTTTGTGATGTGCGCCCGTGGTGGGTTTTCCGGCAAAGGACCTAAGGGACGTAAGGGACGTAAGGGACGTAAGCGGCCCATGGGTTCCCAATACCTCTTCTTTGGTTTCTTTGGTCATTTTAGCCTGAATTGGGCAGTTGGAGGCGCGAGCCGGACGGTC
>JAYVTN010000491.1:0-2367 GCA_043788785.1 Spartobacteria bacterium
GCAAATTGCTAACTGGAGAGCCGGATGCGGGAAATCCGCCAGTCCGGTTCGGTGGGAGGGGTGGGGAGTAGTATCCCCATCCCTACCCCTATCGAACCGGTCGCACACCCCGGGATTGTTTTTGCCCTCAGGGGGCTGGCGTGCGAATTCTCGGGGATGTTCCCGATTAGTTACCCCGCCGAGCTGCCAATCTGTCTGCGGCGCCATGAGATCGTGGAGGCGCTCCGCAAGCACCAGGTGCTCGTGCTCGCCGGGGAGACGGGCTCCGGGAAGAGCACTCAACTGCCTAAAATGTGCTTGGAAGCCGGGTTGGCAGAAAACGGTCGGATCGGCTGCACCCAGCCCAGGCGGGTGGCCGCCTTGAGTGTTTCCAGGCGGGTGGCGGAGGAGCTCGGGGTGACTTGGGGCCGGGAGGTGGGCTGCAAGATACGGTTCAGCGACGAGACCACTGCTGAGACCCGGGTCAAGTTCATGACCGATGGAGTCTTGCTCGCCGAGATCCACTCCGATCCGTTTTTGAGGGCTTATTCCACGCTGATCTTGGATGAGGCTCACGAGCGCTCCCTGAACATCGACTTCCTCTTAGGCTATCTCCGGGGCCTTCTGCTCAAGCGCCCCGAGCTTAAACTGGTAATCACTTCGGCGACCATCGACACGGGGGCGTTTTCCAGGGCCCTGGGCAATGCTCCTGTTCTGGAAGTGTCCGGCCGCTTGTACCCGGTCGAAATCCGATACCGGCCGCTGGAGTCGGGAGTGGGAGAGGAGCAGGGGCCCTCCAAGGACACGAGTGAGCTTGGGCTGATTGACGCAGCCGTGCTAGCCGTTGAAGACGCTTTTCTGGAGGGCGCTTCGGGCGACGTGCTTGTTTTTATGCCCACCGAGAGGGATATCCGGGACACCGTGGAAAGCCTGCAGGGACGCTTCGGGTCGGAGTTTGAGATCCTCAGCTTGTACGGGCGGCTCTCCATGGGGGATCAACAACGGATTTTTGCACCGGGCCCCAAGCGCCGTGTGATCGTGGCGACAAACATTGCGGAGACATCAATCACCATTCCCCGGATCGGTGTTGTCATCGACAGCGGCCTTGCACGCATAAGCCGGTATAACCCGCGCAACCGCACCAAGCGTCTGCCCGTGGAGCCGGTGGCCCAAAGTAGTGCCAACCAACGTGCGGGCCGGGCGGGCCGTTTGCGGGACGGACTCTGTATCCGGTTGTATTCGGCTGAAGACTACGAGAAACGTCCGGCATTTACCCAGCCCGAGATTCAGCGGGCCAACCTGGCAGAGGTTATTTTGCGGATGAAAGCTCTCCGGTTGGGGGAGGTGGAGAATTTCCCTTTCCTGAATCCTCCGCACGCGGCTTCCATCCGGGCCGGGTACCAACTCTTGCTGGAACTCGGGGCGGTGCACGAGGACGGGGGCTTGAGCGCGATGGGGCGGGAAATGGCCCGGTTGCCGGTAGATCCGACCTTGAGCCGGATGCTTCTACAAGCGCGGGGCGAGAACGTTTTGCCCGAGCTCTTGGCCATTGCCGCGGGATTGGCTGTGCCGGATCCCCGTGAGCGGCCGGAAGCCGAGAAGGAGGCTGCCGCTGCCGCACATGCCCGCCTTTCCCACCCGGACTCGGATTTCATGGGGTTGCTCAAGATTTGGGAGCTGGCGCCGCCGGTGGGCGAACGTTCCAGCGGAAATGCACTGCGTCGGTTTTGCCGCGTCAACTACCTCTCCTACTCCCGGGTGCGGGAGTGGCGGGATTTGTATCGGCAGTTGGCGCAGGTCATCGGGGAAACGGGAGCCAGGGGCACCGCCCCGCAGAAATGGGCCGAGGATGTGGCCAGCCAGAAACGCCGGTATGAGGCGATCCACCGGTCGGTACTCTCGGGATTACTTGGTCAGGTCGCTATGCGCAAGGAACGCAACCTGTACAAAGCCTCGGCGGATCGGATGGTCACCCTTTTCCCGGGCTCAAGCCTGTACACGCGCTTTGCGAAGAAGGGACCCAAGGAGCAGCCTGGAGGGGGAGGCAGGCCCCCGGCGGCGCCCGGCCAACCTGAATGGATTGTCGCGGGTGAAGTGGTTGAGACCTCGCAGCTTTTTGCCCGCACGGTGGCGAGGATCGATCCCCTGTGGGTCCTGGAGGTTGGCAAGCATCTCTGTAAATTCAGCTATTCCTCACCCCAGTGGAGCCCCAAGGCGGGTAGGGTGTTGGCTTTGGAAAAGGCCCTCATCCACGGTCTGGAGCTCTCCCGCCGGCAAGTCGACTATGGACGGATCAATGCGGTCGAGGCGACCGAGCTCTTTATCCGTGGGGCGTTGATCGCTGGCGAGGCCACCGTCAATGCCGCTTTCTTCGCCCATAACCGGGCC
>JAYVTN010000492.1:0-7509 GCA_043788785.1 Spartobacteria bacterium
CAAAAAGGACGGGCATTATGATGAAGCGCCGCCTGGGCGTTTAGGTCGCTTTGGTCCTTTTGGTCCTTTTGGGCTGAGAAGGGACCCAAGGGACATAAGGGATTTAAAACGACATAAACGACGTCCTTTCGACATTCGCCCTCCCCCCTCGACACACGGCTTCACGCACATGGGCTGGAAGCCCATGCTACAGGACGGCTTCACGGACATGGGCTGGAAGCCCATGCTACAGGGGGGCGCTTGTGGAAGCGGTCCAGGAAAAGGTAAATGACCGGGGTCGTATAAAGGGTCAAAAGTTGGGAGACGATCAAGCCTCCGACAATGGCTATGCCCAAGGGCTTGCGCAACTCGCTGCCCACCCCCATCCCGATGGCCAGCGGAACCGCGCCGAAAAGGGCCGCCATGGTCGTCATCAGAATCGGGCGGAAGCGTACCAGACACGCTTCGTAGATGGCCGCTTCCGGAGAGAGGCCCTCGTCGCGTTCGGCATCGATGGCGAAATCGACCATCATGATGGCGTTCTTCTTCACGATCCCAATGAGCAGGATGATGCCGATTGTGGAAACTAGGGAAAGTTCATCGCCGGTGACCAACATCGCGAGCAGGGCTCCGAGCCCTGCCGAGGGCAACGTCGAGAGGATCGTTAGCGGATGGATCAGACTCTCGTAGAGAACTCCCAGCACGATGTAGACGGTTATGAGCGCCGTCAGCAGCAGCAGCGGCTGGGTCGAGAGCGAGCTTTGGAACACTTGCGCGGTCCCGGCGAAGCTCCCGCGAATCCCGGAAGGCATTCCTAACTCCGTGGTCGCGTTCTGGATAATTTGAGTCGCTTCACTGAGCGATAAGCCAGGGCCCAGATTGAAGGATATCGTGACCGACGGAAACTGGCCCTGATGGTTGACCGAGAGAGCGGTATTGTTGATCTCGAAATGGGCGATGGCGCTTAGGGGCACCTGCCTGCCACTGGGCGCCTTGATGTAGATCCTCTCGAGCGACTTCGGATCCTGTTGGAATTTTGGATCCACTTCCAACACCACATGGCGCTGGTTTTGAGGCGTGTAGATGACCGAGACTTGGCGTTGGCCGAATGCGCTGTAGAGGGTGCTATCGATCACATCGGGCTGGATGCCCAGGCGCCCGGCCGCATCCCGGTTGATGACCACGTCCTGCTCCAACCCGCGGAACTGTTGATCGGAGTTCACGTCCTTGATCGACGGGTTCTGCCGTAGCTTTTGGAGGAGCTTCGGGGCCCACGCGTTGAGTTCGTCGATGTTCTGATCCTGAAGCACATATTGGTACATGGCTTTGCTGGAACGTCCGCCGACCCGGATATCCTGGGAGGGCTGCAGGTAGAGGTTCACTCCAGGGATCTGCGCCAGTCGCTTACGCATCCGTGCGATGATCACATCCGGCGGATCCATCCGCTTGCCTGCGCCAAGACCCTTCGGCTTTAGAGTCACAAAAGTCCGGCCATTGTTGAGCGCAGAGCCCGAGCCGCCCCCGAAATAAGCGCCAACCCCTTCGACCGCTGGATCCTCTTGGAGCGCTTTGATGACAGCGACCTGCTTCTCTTCCATAGCCGCAAAAGAGATGTCTTGGGCCGCTTCGGTCACACCCGTCATCTGACCCGTGTCCTGTTGGGGGAAGAATCCCTTGGGCACAACCGTGTAGAGCCACACGGTCGCTACGATCACGATCCCGGTCAGCCCGAGCATGAGATAGGAATGGCGCAAAACCCAACGCAGGGTTGCGGCGTAGATCCCGTGGATCGCAAGGAAACCCCGTTCGGTCGTGCGATAAAACATCCCGGGCTTCGCATCCGGATTCTCGGCCCGCATAAAGTGCCCGCAAAGCATGGGAGTGAGGGTGAGCGAGACCACGCCAGAAACCAGGATTGCCACACTCAAGGTGACTGCGAACTCATGGAACAATCGGCCGATCAATCCGCCCATGAGCAGCAACGGGATGAATACGGCGATCAGCGATAGGGTAATGGATACGATGGTAAAACCAATCTGCCGGGCGCCCTTGAGGGCTGCTTGCATCGGCGAATGCCCTTTTTCGATGAACCGGACGATATTCTCGATAACGACAATGGCATCATCGACGACAAAGCCTGTGGAGACGGTGAGGGCCATTAGGCTGAGGTTGTCGAGGCTGTAGCCGCAGAGCCACATGAACCCGAAGGTACCCGCCAGAGCCAGGGGCATCGTGATGCTCGCGATGAAAGTCGGCCAGAAGCGGCGCAAAAAGAGGAACATGACCATGACCACCAAGGCCATGGTAAGAACCAGCGTGAACTCCACGTCCTGGACCGAAGCGCGGATAGTTTTGGTGCGATCAGTCTGGAGACTGAGCTCGATGCCGGGCGGCAGCCAATGCCGCAGTTGGGGCAGGCCCTTCCGGATCTCGTCCACGGTGCTGACCACGTTTGCATTCGGCTGCTTAAAGACGATCAACAGCACCGAGCGTTTGCCGTTGTAGATTCCGGCCTGCAGCCGGTTTTCGACGCTGTCGATGACGGTGCCAACGTCCTGCAAGCGCACCGTGCGTCCCCCGCGGTTGACGATCAACGTCGGCAGATACTCAGAGGCCCGGGTTAGCTGGTCATTGGTGTTGATCACGTAGCGCTGGCTCTCCCCGTCGAGGGCGCCTTTGGGCATGCTCACGTTGACCTTTGAAAGGGTGCTGCGGACTTCTTCCAGACTCAGCCCCATGGCCGCCAGCGCTCCAGGATCCACTTGCACTCGGACGGCGGATTTCGCGCCGCCCCCGATGGTGACCTGGCTGACCCCCTTGATCTGACTGATCCGCTGGCCAACGACCTGGTCCGCATAATTGTAGACCTCCGCCAATGGCACGGTGTCCGAGGTCATCGCCAGGATCATGATGGGCGAATCCGATGGATTGACTGTCCGATACGAAGGCGGATGGGCCAGACCACTGGGCAGTTCTCCGGCTGCCGCATTGATGGCGCTCTGCACGTCGCGCGCCGCCCCATTGATATTCCGACTAAGATCAAACTGGATTGTGATCGAGGCCCCGCCCAGAGACGAAACGCTGGTGATCTCAGAGACCCCCGCGATCTGCGAGAAGCGCCGTTCCAGTGGAGCCGCCAAGGAAGTCGCTGCGGTGGCAGGGTCAACTCCCGGTTGCAGGGCGCTGACCATGATGGTCGGGAAATCCACCTTGGGCAATGGCGCGACTGGCAGAAAGAAGAAGGCGACCGCCCCGAGCATTAGGATCCCAGCCGCCAGCAACGACGTACCAATCGGGCGTCGAATGAAGGGTTCGGAGATTCCACTCATGCAAGGGATGAGTTGACGGAAACGGCGCGGGCTCCCTCTGTGGATCCCGTGGGTTGGCCGACATCGGGCAACCCCGGTCCAGAACGCGGTGCAAGCGGAGGATTCGCCCTGCGACTGGTCAACCATATCCGGAGCCGTTCCATGTAAAGGTAAATGACCGGAGTCGTGAAGAGCGTCAGGAACTGGGAGAGAAGGAGCCCCCCAACAATCGCTACTCCCAGAGGCCGGCGCAGCTCACTCCCGGTCCCCTGGGCCAACGCCAGGGGCAGCGCACCCAGGAGGGCGGCGGCTGTGGTCATCATGATCGGACGGAATCGCAGCAAGCATGCCTGGTAAATGGAGGCTTCGGCAGACAGCCCGTGTTCACGTTCGGCCTCCAGCGCGAAGTCGATCATCATGATCGCGTTTTTCTTCACGATGCCGATCAGCAGAATGATGCCGATGAGCGCGACGAGCGAGAAGTCGATGCCGCAGATTAGCAGAGCCGCCAGAGCGCCAACGCCTGCGGAGGGCAGGGTGGACAAGATGGTGATGGGGTGAATGTAGCTCTCATAGAGGACACCCAAAACGATGTAGATAACCACCAGAGCCACGAGGATCAGATAGGGTTGGGTGGCTAGGGACGCGCTGAATTCGGCCGCCGCACCTGTGAAGGCCGTGCTGATCGTGTCGGGCAGCCCAATCTCCTGTTGCGCCCTCTCGATGGCTGGGACCGCCTGGCTGAGGCTACTGCCCGGACGCAGGTTGAAGGAAACTGCGGTGGCTGGGAACTGCCCCTGATGAGGGATCGAGAGCGGTGCATGCCCGATCCGCAGGGTCGCAAATGCACTGAGCGGCACGGCTTGGCCGGTACTGGACTCGACATGGATTTTTTCCAGCGCATCCGGCGAGCTGCGGAACCCGGGTGCCACTTCGAGAATGACCCGGAACTGGTTGAGCTGGGTAAAGATGATGGAGACCTGTCGCTGGCCAAAGGCATCGTAGAGGGTGTTATCGATGGCCTCGGTGAGCACGTTCAGACGCGAGGCTTTCTCGCGGTCAACGTCCACATTGAGCTGGAGCCCGGCAGCCTGCTGGTCGCTTGTGACATCGGTGAGTTCAGGCAGGCTGCGTAGTTTCTCCACCAGGCGCGGAGCCCATTGCGCGAGCTCTGCCGCATCCGAGTCTTGGAGGATGTATTGGTACTGCGTGCGGCTCACCCGTGTATCGATCTGGAGATCCTGGACCGACTGCATGAACAAGGAGACCCCTTGGATGCCGGCTGTGGAATTGCGCAGTCTCGCGATGATCTCATCGGCACTGGATTTGCGGGCCGACCGCGGCTTGAGGACGATGGAAAGCCGCGCGGAGTTGACCGTGGGATTAACCACGCCCGCCCCAACCGAGGCCGCGACGCTGGCAACGTCGGGATCCACACGGACCACGTCGGTCACCGCGTGCACCCGCTGCCGCATCGCCTTGAAAGACGTGTCCTGGCCGGCATCGGTGACAGCAAGGATGACTCCAGTGTCCTGCTGGGGCAGGAGCCCTTTGGGAATAATGATGTAGAGCCAAACCGTGGCAATCAAACTCAACACCGCACTCAGCAGCGTGACGAACTGGTGCCGGAGCACCCATTTCAAGCCACGCCCGTAGAAACCCAGGAAGCCTTCGAAAAACCGCTCGGTCCCCTTGTAGAACCATCCACGGTTCTGCTTGTCGGTCTCGGTCTCCACGCTTAGGAGCCGCGCGCACATCATCGGAGTCAATGTCAGCGAGATGACGGCGGAAACCGCGACCGCCACGCTGAGGGTGATGGCGAACTCCCGGAAGAGCCGCCCGACGATGCCCGTCATGAAGAGCAACGGGATGAACACCGCGATCAGGGAGATGCTCAGTGAAACAATGGTGAAGCCGATCTGCCGGGCCCCTTTCAATGCGGCTTCCAGCGGTGGATCGCCCGCTTCGATATAGCGCACGATGTTCTCGATCATGACGATGGCGTCATCGACCACAAACCCTGTGGAGATGGTCAACGCCATCAACGAAAGGTTGTCCAGAGAGAACCCGGCCAGATACATGACCCCGAAGGTACCGATCAACGAGAGCGGCAGCGCGACACTGGGAATCACCGTCGCCCAGAATTTACGTAAGAAGACGAACATGACCATGACAACCAAGGCAACCGTCAGGATCAGCGTGAACTGGACTTCATGGATAGAGGCGCGAATGGTTTCGGTACGGTCGGCGAGAACACTGACTCGGATGGAGGGCGGCAGCTTGGCGGAGAGCTGGGGCAGGATCGCTTTAATGCGCTCCACGGTTTCGATAATGTTCGCGCCGGGTTGGCGTTGGATATCGAGAAGAACGGCGGCCTTTTCGCCGCTGTTGCCGACGCCGACCCATGCCGCAAGTTGGTCGTTCTCGACGCCATCGATGATGTTGGCGATGTCCCCGAGCCGGATCGGCGCTCCATTTTTATAAGCAACGATGATGGGCTTATAGGCCTGGGCGGAAAAGATCTGGTCGTTGGAACCGATCGTGAAGCTTTGCCTCGCGCCATCAAACGAGCCTTTCGGCGAATTCACATTAGCCTGCCCAAGAACCATCCGGATATCTTCCAGACTCACGCCCAGGGATGAAATCACGGCCGGATTGACCTGCACCCGCACCGCCGGTTTCTGGTTGCCCTGGATGGTGACCAACCCGATTCCGCTGACCTCACTGAGCTTCTGGGCAAGGAGGGTATCCGCGTAATCGTTGACCTTATCCAAAGGCAAACTCTCGGAAGTCACCGAGAGCGTAAGAATAGGCGTGTCTGCTGGGTTGACCTTATTGTACCGGGGCGGGTTGGGGAGGCCTGGCGGGAGGACACCGCCCGCGACGTTGATGGCGGCTTGCACATCCTGGGCCGCGACATCGATCTCCCGGTCGAGATTGAACTGCAGGGTGATGGTCGAGACGCCAAAGGAACTCACCGAGTTCATGGAGGCCAGTCCGCTGATCTGACCGAATTGACGCTCCAAGGGCGTGGTCACCGAGGAGGTCATCACCTCCGCACTCGCCCCCGGATATTGCGTGGTGACTTGGATGGTCGGGAAATCCACCGCAGGCAACGCGGAGATCGGCAAGAGCTTGTACCCGAGAATTCCCAGCAGCACGACTCCCGCCATCAGCAAGGAGGTCGCAATCGGCCTGCGGATGAATGGTTCCGAAATATTCATGCCTCTGGGGAGCCTTGCCCTAGGGTTTCTTGGATCCGCCTGCGGGCCGAACGGCTGAGCTGATCATCTCCACCTTTGAGCCTGGCTGGAGTTTGTACTGGCCATCCACGACGACCTTCTCGCCCGGGGTCAATCCCTCGTCGATGAGCGCCACATTGGCTTCATTCTGAACGACCCGCACGGGCCGCATTTCTGCGGTGCTGTCGGGCAACACCACATAGACAAAGGTGCCATTGGGGCCGCGCTGGATGGCACTGGAAGCCACGACTGCCCCATCGCGGTGGGTCGTGAGCAGGAGCCGCGCATTGACGAACTGGCCGGGCCATAGCTGGAGGTCCTCATTGGGAAACGTTGCCTTCAGCTTCACCGTGCCCGTGTTAAGGTCGATCTGGTTATCGATCACAGCGAGTTTGCCCTCTGCGAGCGTTTTCGTGTTTGTACGATCCCCCACGCGCACCGTCAGTGCCTGGCCGTCGCCCGTGCGCTGACGCTCGAGCACCGCTTGGAGGTTTTGTTCGGGCAGCGTGAACACTACCGAGATCGGACGCAATTGCGTGATCACAACCAACCCGTTGGGATCATTGGCACGCACCAGATTGCCTGCGTCCACCTGCCGAACGCCCACCCGCCCGCCAATCGGCGAGGTGATCCGCGTATAGCTGAGCTGGGTTTGCGCATTCTCCAGGCCCGCCTGGTCGGCTTGCACCGTCGCTTGGAGTTGCGCTCCCTGGAACTTGGAGGTCTCAAACGTCTGCCGATCAAGGACCCCTTTCTTGAGCAACTCCGCGTTCCGGGCTAAGATCGCCTGCGCGTTGGCAAGCTGCGCCTCGTCCTGGCGCTTCTTGGCTTCCGCTTGGGCCAATTGGGATTGGAATCCTCGCGGATCGATAATCGCCAGCAAATCGCCCTCCTTGACGTCCTGCCCTTCGGTGAAGGCGATCCGTTCCAGTTGCCCATCCACCCGCGGCCGGACGATCACGGAATTGAAGGCTTGGACC
>JAYVTN010000493.1:0-14654 GCA_043788785.1 Spartobacteria bacterium
GCAGCCTTCGGCCGCCGCGCCGCTCTCTAAGATCGAAGCGACAACTCTTGCCAAAGCCAATCAACCAAGCTTAGAAGACCCACGCCCCAGGGTGGTACATTTTGATTCGACCGCGGGTGGTACATTTTGAAGTGACCGGTGACACGGAAGGAACTTGCGATTGACCGGATTGGCGTAAAGGCCCGGATAGAACGGAGCTAAATTCACCAAGGGGATCGAATTCGCTTTCCCGCCTTCCTCACCGGCACGGTTTTGGAGTGTCCACTTCGTGTCACACGAAGTGAAATATTGACTTGGCGTAGGCCAAACCGAAGCCCAACACTCCCATGCTTGTCGCCAGCATCTAAGAGCAAATCCGTGAGGTCACGGGCCGCAACGGGGTACGCAGCAGCTGGTCGAGGGTCGAGGGCAGGACGAGAACACCAGGACGCCGTCGACACCTCTGTCAGCAGCAAAAAAGCGGCCTCCAACGAGGGGTCGACTTCAACTTCGATTCAATCGAAGTTGATCTACGTCAGCTCCGCTACTGAACCGTTTGCCGCTACCGGACGTTCCCGCCCTCCAGAAGACCTCGCAAAACGTGTATGCCGACTCGCTATTGTCCCAGGCTGACATACAACCCCGGAGAACGGTACATGTTCGGCCCCGACCTCCCGACATGATTATTATAAAAAGAGGATGGCTGGCGTCCACGCGCGGAAATAAGAAGCTGAAAACACCAAAAAGCAGTCACGAGATTAATGGTCTTTTCAGAAAGGCTACCGGTAAGCCGTAGACCCGACCTGCAACGGCATCCAGTGTACCGTGCTCGATATCCTCTTCATCTCCCATTTTACTCGACCAAACTCCTTTGGGCAAGGAACGCGCCGCATGTAGGGGGCGCATGTTCCTATCAGCATAAATCGCAATTTTTTCGAAAAAAGCCTCTATTTCCGAGGAATTGCAAATTTCGTAACCTAAACTTTTGAAGGCATTGATAAAATTCTCGACCGTCTCCTGATCTATCCCCTCTTTGGGCAATCCATTGGGCCAGTAATAGCCTTTGATCACGTCCGTTGGCCACCAAGGCATGTCGGTCTTACCCGCTGCCCACGCAATGCAATTATAGCTGACTGTCCGATCACTCGTGCAATCCGTGACGATATTGAAGTTTGCGCTGGCAAGATTTTCGAAATCCGACGGCATCCATGAGCAATCTCTCACTGGATATAACGATACCGTTTACCCCAGTTCAGCCAGAGCATCCGAGCTTCCTCAAAATCTACCGCTGATTCTGCAATGTCCCGTTGAACAATGAAGCGCAGCGCATAAAACCAATGCCCCGGGGCTTTTTGGAGCTCGTGTAAGATCAATGGAAGGGCCTCCATACCCATCGCCATAATGGCTTGATACGAAGGGTGCATAAACTTCTTCGTTAACGAAGAATGAAATCTAGTTTCGAGGAGCCATTGTTGCATCAGCGTGGCGAATTGAGCTTCGCGACTCTCGCGTTCTATATGTGGATATCTATAAAACACCCGCGTTCTCTTCTTTTTCGGAAGAAAAGCATGTGCGGCATTTCGCACCTCTCGTGTAACCGACCTCCGCCGATCTGCCACAGCGCATCGTCCGCCCTCCGTTGAAGATTCTACAAACGCATGATCGTAGATATAATGTCGTATCAGTTCATTAGCCCGACTTTGGGTCAGCTTCGGCTCTTTAAGCGTCCACATGGGTTGGTTCTACGTCGATATACGGTATGTCAGTGACCTTGAAAACAGCTTTCAATGTTTCAGCCTTTCTTTCGGCCCTTTCGATTACCTCACGGAGTTGGCGAAGATCGTCAACGTCGAGAGCTGTAAAAAAGTTTTGGTTATTATCGTTATGTTCGAAGTGAATGCGAAGCATGTGAATTACAGCAAAGGCCTCAATCTCTGAGCCATCGTCATTAAACACCGGCCTAGCATCCGTGATTATCTTCGCCTTAAGAAAAACATTATCGTGATCCGTGAAGACGGAAATCGCCTTGGTTTTTAAATCAAGGATGTGATCCGACTTTAAAATCGTAGTGAGTCTGGACTCAAGGACTTCGGAGTCCCTAGAGTCGAAACGAAACTGTTCGGAAGCCGCTGCGAGTGCCGAACGCGAAACCGCTGCCGAAAACACCTCCAGTGACATCTCAGTTTGGTTTTTTAAGTATTCTAATGTCACGATCTCCTCAATTATTGAGGAGACTAGAGGCAACGGCACCCTCGACGCGGCGCTAGCAATATGTCGGATTAAAGCCGCAGATGAAATCGAAGGCTTGGCTGATTTAAGGCCTGATACGATCGAATCGAAATCTTCCGGCTCCAACTCGACTAGGTGACGAATCGGCGCGTACGCAGATTGTGGTATGTTAAATGGGGCCAATTCGACTTCGTTTTCCACAGTTTTTGGGTTGCTTTGAGGTTTTCGCCAAGCGTGGGCGTCTAGCCCCGGGAGGTCAAGGATGGCGGAAAGGAATCACCCCTGATTTAAATCCCTCGACTATATCAATCTCGTGCTAGTTCGCCGTGATTCAGCAAGCTACGGCGGACGGATGTGCCCGAAAGTGTCGCGGCCATCGCCTTCGGACCAGAGCAGATGAGTTTTTCAGGACATTGGCTGCCTCCCGATAATCGGAAATCTGATTCGGGCAACAAAGCCAGTGAATGCCAAACCGTTCCCAACTTTCTGAATGGATAGGTGAACTAGCCACAGGACACTGCCAAAATACTGCCAAAATTTCACGCGAATCAGCGAAAACACACGTGTGTATGCGTGACACGGGTCGGGACGCCGAATCCATTACAAACCCTTAACCGCTTGGGTTTAAGGAATGGTGGGCAGAGAAGGATTCGAACCTTCGAAGGCGTAAGCCAGCGGATTTACAGTCCGCCCCGTTTGGCCACTTCGGTATCTACCCAGTAATCGGGGGACAGGCTTATACGTGTGCCGCCCCCCTGCGTGCAAGGCGTTTATCCGAAGATTTGCCACCAACTTTTCTTCTTCGGGGCGGGCTTCCCCACGGCAGGATTCACCACAACAGGCTCCGGAGCCGCTGGTAGCTTCTCCCGGGGCATTATCTTGATGGATTTCACCTCGATCCGCTCCAGGGGATAATCATTGGTATCCACCGTCATGGTGCTCAACCCATCAAGCACGTCCAATCCATAGATGACATTGCCAAACACCGTGTACTGGCCGTCAAAAGTGGGCTGGGGGGTCAAGCAGATATAAAACTGGCTGCCGTTGGACACACGGGAGGGATTGAGGTTGTCCGGCAGTCGGGCCGCCGCTACCGCTCCCTTGGTGTGTTTGCGATGGATTTCCGGGACAATTGTAAAGCCCGGCCCGCCCGTGCCTACCTTGGTGCGATCCTTGTCCTTGGTTAAGGGATCGCCCGTCTGGATTAAAGCATGGGGAAACGCCCGGTGTACCGCCAACCCGTTATAGAATCCCTTCTTTGCCAGTTTCTTGAAGCTCGCGACCGTTTGCGGCGCATCGCCCTCGTAAAACTCCAAAGCCACCCGCTGCAGCTGCTTGTCCTTGCCGGATTTGAAAGTGATCAAAGCAACCTCGTCAGCCCGCGCAAGCAAGGCCGCAGCAAAGAGGACGGTGATGGAAAGAGTGATGGGTTTCATGAATGGAACGGTAAAGAGCGCACCTCCACAGGGATGGCGTTTCCGGGCGCTCCTGCCACAAGGCTGGCACCCGCAATACCACGCTTGAGGTAGCCCAGCGCTATAGGCTTCTCCAAGGCAAAACTCCACGTGGCGCTCGTTATCCGGCCTACAGGCTTGGGGAGGTCTCCAGAAAACACCTCCATCCCTGGCTTGAGCGCCGTGCCCGCGCTGCAAATGAAGCCGACCAGTTCCCGGTTCACATGCCCCACGCTCTTGAGCCGGGAGATGACCTCCTGCCCGATGTAACAGCCTTTGTGATAGTCGATATGGGTACGGTCCAATCCCGCCTCGGGAGGCAACGTCTCTTCACCCAGCTCCGAGCCCCAACGAGGCACGCCATGCTCGATGCGGACCGTCTCCAACAGCGGCTCCTCCAATACCGCTACCCTTGGCATCCGCAGGCACGCTTCCCGGGCCTCCTCCGACTCCGGCCAGAAATCCCATCCCTCAATCCCGAACCGATTCGCCCGGTTAAGTGCCGCTTCCGGGGCCAAAAAGGGGCGCGGATCCATTCCCAAAAAATGAAAAAGCCCCGTACCACGCATCTCCGTTAGCACGACTTCATCGGCCACGATATAGCGTTCCAAGCGGGCAGCCAGGACCCCCTCCACCAGTGGATCAGCATCCACCCGCAAGGTGCCCGCTCCCCCACTGATGACAACCTCTGCACACAAGCGCCCTTTGGCTGTCGTCACGCAGGCCGACTGGGTCTGGCCCGCTATCAACCTCGTCACGTTGCTGGTCACCTGTCCGTTCAGGTAACGCACCCGATCTGCCCCGGTCAGCATCAGCTTCACTCGCGCGCTCAAATCGGCTACCCCGCCACCGACCTTGAATTGCGCGTACGCTCGCCTCAGATCCTCATTCATTCGGATCACTTCAGGCTCAAAAATTTCACGATCCGGCCCCAAACACCGGAATGGGGAGGCACCACATCCGTCTCCTGCACCTCGTCCGGGACCTCCGGTTCGACAGGGTCCGCAGGATCGAGGGAATCTGTGTGGTCAGTTTCAGCCCCGCCCGCAAAACCCAGCTTTTCCACGGGTTCCGGGGGCTGTGGCGGCTCTGGGGTGGAGTCCAAAGGCTCTGTGAGGCCTGGGGCATTCACGGGTTCCTGAGCCCCGCTCATCTCTTCGGGGGCGCTCATCACCGGTTCATAGCGCTTGAAAAGGGCTGCGAAATCCAACTCCCCCCATCCTTGGGCAACCGCCTCCTGGAGCGCACTGAGGGCGGCATTGCCTGCTGGCACCGGCACGTTCAGGCTTTCTGCCAGGGCCGTGCCTAAACGCACATCTTTGAGCATGTGCTTGAGCGAGAAATGGGCCGAGTAATCCCCCATCCGCATCTTCGGCAACTTCAAATCCATGGTGCCGGACTTACACGCGTTCTGGTCGAGGGCGGCCACGAAGAACTCGGGATCGATGCCCGCCTTCTCCGCGATTGCTAGTCCTTCGCTCATGGCTTGGATACTGGCGGCCGCGATCATGTTGGTCACCAGCTTGAGAACTGCTGCATCCCCGATTTTGCCGGCCGGCACAATCGATTTACTGGTGGCTTCCAACACGGGGCGTGCCCGCAGGAAGACGGACTCTTCTCCGCCCACATAATAAACCAGATTGCGCTGTTCGGCCGCCCCTTTGCTTCCAGTAAAAGGAGCATCCAGGAACCGTGCTCCTTTGCTGGCCGCCAGATCCGCCGCTTTGCGGGTGGCCTCGGGCCCGATTGTGGCACTGCAGATCAAGATGTGATCGGGCGTCAAGGCATCGCCCATTGCCTCGATCACCTCCATCACCGCTTGCCCGTCCGCTACAAAGAGCTGGATGATTTGGGCGGAACGCGCCACCTCGGCCACCGACCCGAGGAAATTCGGCGCCGGACGCGGGGCCCGGTTCCATACGAAGACTTGGAATCCGGCCGCGCGCAACGCTGCCGCTGCGCGCGACCCAATAATTCCTAGGCCGATTAGGCCGACCGTACGTGGTTTACGTGCCATGAAGAGGTTTGGAACTGCATCGGCAATGCCCGGAGCGGTCCGCACCCTCCCTCCAAACGATTGCGATTAAGGCGCTGCGGGCGCGGGCGCGGTTTCTGCCGGGGGCGCGGATTGGGGAGCCGTCACGGCCTCCTCCCGAGCTCCGGCTGCCACTGGGGGCGTAGCAGGCGCTGGCAAATTGATCTTCACGTCCGCTTTTGCCCGGATATCAGCAATCAGTTTCTGCACCTCCGTGCGTTGCTTCTGCTGCTTGAGGTGACCCACCAACTGCGGCTTGGCTTTTTCAAATGTAATCGCCTCAGCGTCCTTATGATCGGTTGCCTTGATGATATGATACCCAAATTGGCTGCGCACTGGCTTGCTGATCTCGTCCTTTTTGAGCGTGAACGCTACGGCGGAAAACTCCGGCACCATTTGTTCTTTGCCGAAGAAATCCAGATCGCCGCTATTCTGCTTGGCGCTGGGATCCTCGGAAAGCTCCTTGGCCAGCTTTGCAAAATCCTCACCTTTGGTCACCCGCTCGTAAATGGCCTGGGCTGCCTTTTCCTTCTCTTTGACCTGATCCGGAGTCGCATCGGCCTTGACCGCCACAAGGATGTGGCTAGCACGGACACGCTCAGGTGATTTGAACTGGTCCGGGTTCTTCTTATAGAAGGCTTCGGCTTCGGCATCGGTGACTTCCACCTTGTCCTTGACCTGCGATTCCACCCATTGGCGCTGACGCAAACCCGTGCGGATCTGGGCTTTGATCTTCTCCAAAGTCTGGCCGCTCTTGGCGATCTGCTCCTTGATTTCTTCCTCGGAGTGGCCTGCCGTGGCCTGTTTGAAAGCTTCTTCGACCTGGGCGTCGGTGACCTCGACGCCGGCCGCCAACTTGGTCACCAACCGGTCAACGATCAGATCGTCCAATACCGACCGGTACGCATTGACCTGCTGCTCGGCAGGGATGTCGGCCAGGGTTCGCCCCCCTTGGGCCAACATCGTATTCAAAACCGTGTCCAGTTCCGCCTTGGTCACGTTCACTCCGTCGACCACTGCCACTGGATCTTTAATCTCCAACGCTACTGCGGGTTTCTTGTCGTCCGCTTTTTTCTCCGCCGTTTTCGCTTCGGCTTTGGAATCAGCTTTGGACTCAGCTTTGGCTTCCGCTTTCGCGGGCGCTTTGACGGGTTTGGTTGCGGTTTTCTTCGCATCTGCACCGATCACCACCTGGGAGGCGACGAGCGAGAGCAAAAGCGACACGGTAAGTGGACTCTTGGATTTCATGGAAAGGCGAGGACGGTGCCACGCACTGTGCTTTTAGGAAAGTGGTTTATTTTTCACGGGTAAACACCCCCGCAAGGATCAGGCGAAAGGATGACGGTTGAAGTTTGACGGGAGAATCGCCCCCAAGCAGCCCGGTTGCCCCATTTTCGCGCCTTCATCCTTCATCCTTCATCCTTCATCCTTCATCCTTCATCCTTCATCCTTCATCCTTCATCCTTCATCCTTCCCAAATCTACCTCCCCTCTTGCCTCTGTAGCGCCTCAGCCTCTTCGCGGGTCAGCGGCCGATGGCCCTTTTGCCCGGGAGCAGCCTGTGGCTGGCGCTGGACTTCCTGCACACGTTCCGGCGCCCGCTGCTGGGCCGCACGTTGGGCTTCTCCTTGCTGGCGCATCTGCTGTTGGCGCTCATTGACGGCTTCCTGCTGAGCCCTGCGTTGCACTTCTTGGGCCGCCTGTTGACGGCCTTGATCCGGACGCTCCCGCACCACGGGTTGCTCCCGCACAACTTCGGGCTGGCGCTGGACACGTTGCGGCTCGCGCGCCTCCGGTTGCGGGCGCGCCCCTTCCATCCGTGCCTCCTGCTGTGCACGCCTCGCCTCGGCCGCGTCCCGGCCGCGCTGAGCCTCTTGCGCTTGTTGGGCCTCTTGGAGTTGGCTTTCGCGCTTGATTTGCTGTTCGCGCGCCGCCTCAGCCCGCGCACGGCCTTGCGCCGCCGCTTGCTCCCGGTTTTGATTAACCGCTTGCTCCCGGGCTTGCGCTCCGGCCTGCTCACGCCGTGCCCTTGCCATTTCTTCGCTAGCCCCCGAGGGCCCCGCTTCAGCTTGGGGACGCTGGGTCGGCTCGCGCTGTATCCGCTCCCGTTGCGCTGGCTCTGCTGCGGGATCCTGCGTTCCTTGGGCCGGACGTACCGGACGGATCGCTTTACCTGGCTTCACCCTCTCAGCTTTGGGCTCAGTTGTGGTGGCACCATCGGCAGGCACTTCCCCGGTCCGGGGAGGCAACACCGCCGGGGCCCCACCCTCGATCGGCACGCCTTTTGGCTGCCGCGGGACTCCCTCACGACCATTCCCGGCTGCACCCGGGCGTTGACCGTTTTTGGGACCACTCACGGGACCACCGGCCCGTTCGGTATCCCCGCCAACAACAGCCCCTGGCTGCGCAGCTGCGGGTTCACCCGGGCCTGCTTTCGGCTTCCCAGAGGGTTGGCCAACCACTGGATTGGAAAGTTTTTCCGGATCGGTGCGCCCTTCCCGCGGGCCCTTGCGGCCCTGCGCAGTACCCGTATTGGGCCCCGGTTGGACGATTCCCACAGCCGGTTGCCCGGCCCCAGTTGCCCTGCCATTCTCGCCTCCGGGCTTCGGCTTGACGGTTGCTACCGGAGAGGGTGCATTGACGTCCGCTTGGGTGGGCACCATTTTTAGCTCGGCGACATCCACCGGTTTGGCTGGCGCTGTCTCGGCCGTTTGGCCTTTGGCTTCACTCTTGATCTTCTGGCGAAGAGCCACGCGCTGCTGGGGATCCTCCACCCCAGCCCAACCGTTGGTCGCACGCGCCTGGGCAATGACTTTCATGGGCCGGGCGGACCTGAATTCTGCCTTGCTCGCGGGGGCCACCACCACCGGCGCCATCACCTGGAGCGTGTTGCCCTTTTGAAGGGCCATCGTCGACCCACGCTGGTTGATGGTTACGTTGTTCCCGGTGCTTGTAATGTTGTTAATCGTAATGTTCGTGTTCTGCACCAGCTTCAAAACGGGGACAGGCCGGGACACCTGGCTGGAAACCACGGTGTACCGCGGCCCCCCACAATAGACCCGATCATTGTAGTAGGTAATGTTGGTGACATTGAGCGTTTGCTCCAGAATCACCACGTTGCGCCAACGCGGATAGATCACAGCGCGGAGCACCGGGGCGCCAAAGTCGCGTACCGAACAAAAATTGTAGTAGCCCGGACCGATGTCATAGCTGGAATCCACCCATACGCTGATGCCCACCTCGTGCCGAAACCGTACCGCGGGAGGCAGCGGAGCCCATCCGACGTGTTCCTCGCTCGTGCGCCAGGACACCCAAGCCGGGCCCCATTCATAATCTGGCACCCAGCACCAGCCTTCGTCCTCAAGGTTTACCCACCGCCCGTAATGATAGCAGATCCCGCCCCAATCCTCGTAACTCACCCACGTCCATCCCGAGTCCGTGTATGCCCAGTACCCATCTGAATACGGGGTCCATTCCGCATCCACCTGGGAGGGCCGCCAACAATATCCGTAATCAGCGACTTCCAGCCATTCGCCATAAGGCTCCAGGTTATCGTAGAAGTAATTGAAGGAGACTTCAGCCTTTGCAGAGCGCGGAGCGAGCCCGCCCATCACAGCGACCAGCATCAGCACAAGGGTAAACAATCGGGGTGTTTTCATGGGTTTCGCTTGGGTTGGACGCAGGCATGTTAGTTTCATTCAGCCCTTTTCCGACTAATTTCCTTCATTCAACCTAGATCCGGCAGTTGAGATCTTGAGATTAAGGGCAAGTTGTTGATTTTCAGGAGGATGAGTTCCTCTGAAGGCCTGCCGCAGGCTCACCCGCAGGGTGAGATCAAAACAATCAGCCCCGGGACGCTTGATCGCCCGCTGGAAGGGCCGGTTCTGGTCGATACCGCAGGCGGGCGCTACCGGGTGGAATGGGATGAGGAGTGCGCGGATGCGCCTTTGGTTTTCACAAGCAACAACGCGCCTACAGTGACCGATGTGCTCGGCACAGTGCTGCTCTCAGTCCTGGCCGGCCATCACCGGTACGCGCATATGACGGCACTTCGCTTTGACAACGTGACTCCGGCTCTTTTTGGCATGAGCAAAGTGGTCAGCGAGGACAGCGCGCGCCGGGCGTTGGAAAAGCTCGGGCAAATCAAGGCCCGCTCTTGGCTCCAAAAGCGCTCAAGCTCACCGGATGGAGCTCCAAACGGCGGGTCATCGTGCTTGCGTCGGCGCGAGCCTAAACCTAAATCTTGGGAGGGTGCCAAAACGGCGATGCCCCTGTTGGCCCTTGCCGAGCAATGGGATCTTGAAAGCGGGGGCTACTAATACATGGTTCTGGTCACCAGCCTGCCCTACGGCATCGAGGCCACCGCTCAACTCTACCGGGACCGGGCCGACAGCGAGAACCCGTGCCTAATGGAGGCTGCGGAGCAGTTGAGTCAATACGAGCGCTGGAGGCTGATTTTGAGCCGGATTTTCATCAAATACCTCAATGGCAGGATCCTCGCCGGACCCGAAGCCATCCTCATGAGCGGATAACGACACGCTACAACCCGCCCAACCTAGCGACGGACCGCTGTGATGAACACGGCTGCGTTCGACCACGCCCAGAACTCAACTGCCGGATTTAGGTTCAACCCTTTTCTTTGCGCCAAATCGCAGCGCCAACTTTGCCGGGGGTTGGCAATTATCCGGGCAGTGAACCGGGCGTGGGGAGCCTAAAGTGGCGGGAAGGAGCAGATGGCGAGCTACTGAGCCATGACCCGATTGAAGAGGTTTTCATGCTAAACTGAAATTAGACTTTGACAAACCCGATCAAACTTATTGGGATAAGCCAATGAAGCTTTCCAAGCGCGGCGAATACGCTCTCCGGGCCATGCTCGACCTTTCCATGGCTGCTTCCTTGGATCGACCCTTGGTCCCACTCACCGCCCTTGCCGAAGCTCAGCGTATCCCAGCCACTTTCCTTGAACAAATCCTCATCGACCTCCGCCACGCCGGCTATCTGGTGAGCACCCGGGGCAAGTATGGCGGGTACTCCTTAGCTAAACCCTCCGAGCAGATCATCATTGGCGATCTGGTTCGCCACATCGACGGACCTCTGGCGCCTATCCGTTGCGCGAGCGTGACGGCTTACGAACGATGTTCGTGTCCGGACGAAGAGCACTGTGGCTTGCGCTTGGTGATGACCGACGTCCGCAATGCGATCTCCCACGTTTTGGACCGCTACAGCCTCGCTCATTTAGCCGAAACCACCCTCCAGCATCTTCGCCGGGACGGTTTAGTGCCACCGGTAGTCGAGTTGATCCGCCATCTTAACCTCTCCACCCGGGCCATGGCCGCCATCCAGAAGGCCCCCGCCCCCTTCGAACCTGAATTTTCCATTTAAATGCCCTCTTTGATAGCCACCAGCGCGATTCCAGCGCTACCGGGCACCCGGCGCGAGGGAACCCGCCTGCGTGAGCCCCGCACACCGGCACCACCAAAACCAAAACACACCATGAATCGCTCCCTATTACTCCTTACCGCTGCCGCATTTGCCTTCGCATTGGCCGCCTGCGGTAAAAAACCCGACGCAGGATCCGACGGCAAACCTGTGCTGCGCATAGGGTTTTTCCCAAATATCACCCACGCCCAGGCGCTTGTGGGCTACAACGAAACCAACACGCTGGGCGCCGATGGCTGGTTTGAAAAAGCTACCGGGGCACGGATCGAATGGTTTCCCTACAACGCGGGCCCAAGTGCCGTCGAGGCGCTCCTGGCCGGGTCCATCGATGCGACCTACGTTGGCCCCAATCCAGTACTCAATGGCTTCATCCGGACCAAGGGCACCGATATCCGTGTGCTCACAGGCTCAGCCCGGGGTGGAGTCGCTTTGGTGATCCAACCCGGGAGCGGTCTCAAGACTCCCGCCGATTTCCGAGGCAAAAAGATCGGCACCCCCCAACTCGGGAACACCCAGGACGTCTCCGCCCGGGCCTGGCTCATGGCCGGAGGGCTGAAGATTATGACTACCGGGGGCGATGCGATGGTTCTGCCCACCCACAACCCCGACCAACTCGAGCTTTTCAAACGCAAAGACCTCGACGCCGTATGGACCGTTGAACCGTGGGTTTCACGTCTCGAGCTCGAGGCCGGCGCCGAACGCTTGCTCACGCAGGACGACACTTTCATCGCGCTTTTGGCCACCAATAAAAAGGCGCTCGCAACCAAGGCCGAATTGCTCCGTAAATTCGTCGCCGCCCACGAAGCGCTCACCCTAAAGATTTCGGCGGAGCCCGACTTCGCCAAGCCCGCCGTATCTGCTGGATTGCTCAAGGCCACTCGCCGGCCCATCCCTGCAGCGCTGCTGGAGCACGCCTGGGCACGTCTGAAATTCACGACCGCGCTCGACCGCAAAGACTTCACGACCGCCATGAACGACGCCAAGGCCGTGGGGCTCTTGCCCGAAACCGCCGATCTAACGAACCTATTCGCCAACCCCTGAACCTCCCCGTCCGGAAACTGAGACCCTTGGATTTGAATCACCCGGGCCTCCCCCGGCTCCAAGCCACTGAAAGCACCCACATAGTTGTGGCCTGGCATCCAGCCAGAGATTAAGGCGATTTCCCCTCAGGCCTTCACCGGAGCATCCTGTACGAAACGACCCGACCACGAATCCGCGGACACGTCAGAACCCAAATCCAATGAAACCATCGATCCTTATCAGCGGAATCCTCGCCGCCACCCCCGCTTTGGCTGGCACGCCCGTCACCCCTGCGTCCAAACCGGCCGACCAAGCCAAACTCCAACCCCTGACCTTCGCCAACGGCCTAATTACGCTCGATTACGAAGGACGCGCCCGGTTCGAAGCTCGCAATAACAACCGCGACTTTGACAACCGCGTCAATGATGACAACGACGATTCCTGGGTCGTCACCCGGCTGCGCTTAGGCGTGGGGATCAAACCCACATCCTGGCTCAGGTTTTACGCTCAGACCCAGGACGCCCGCGAATTGGGCTCCGACCGGCCAAACACCCCGGGCATCCGTGGCTCCGAAGGCGATGACACTTTCGACCTCCGCCAAGCCTACGTTGAATTCGCCGATTACACGCGTTTCCCACTCGGCCTCACTGTTGGCCGCCAACGTCTCGCCTACGGGGACCAGCGCTTGGTGGCCGATTCCCGCTGGGGAAATTTCGGCCGCACCTTCGATGCCATCCGGTTGCGCTGGCAGCCCAGCACGCTCCAGTGGCTGGACCTGTTTGCGTCCCGCCCCGTGCAGGCCAAGGCGGAGGTCTTCAACGACAGCGATAGCGCCGACAATTTTTCCGGGGCCTATTACTCCACCGAGGCGCTTCGCCCGCAGACTACCGACGCGTATGTTTTCTACCGGGACAAAGCCGATGCCCAACCCGACTTGGATCCCATCAACCGGGTGGACCCGCACGGCACTTGGAACGGCCCCGCTCAACGCACCGCCACGGTCGGCACCCGCTGGAAGTCCAAACCGCATGCGCTTGCCGGCTGGGATTACAACTTCGAAGCCGCAGGCCAATGGGGCGAGGTCTGGGCCACGGACCGAAGCACCCCCGCCCTCGATCACCTCGCCTTCGCCACCCATCTCTCAGGCGGATACACTTGGGAGGACGCCGTTTGGGCACCACGCCTGGGGTTTGCCTACAACTTCGCCACTGGCGACAGCAATCCCAACGACAACCGCAACGAGAGCTTCCAGAACCTCTTTCCTTCCAACCATGGCCGTTTTGGCGAAGCAGATTTCTTCGGCTGGCGCAACCTCCACAACGCTCAACTCCGGCTTTTGGCAAAACCCTTGAAGTCCGTGGAAGTCGAGCTGGCCTATCATGCTAACTGGCTTGCCGACACCTCCGACTACTGGTACCGCGGCAACGGATACAGCACCCTGCGCACCAAGACCCCTTCGGGCCAGGATGTGCGCACGGTGGGCGCGAGCAATTTCGCGGGCCAGGAACTCGATCTCACCGTGAAGTGGAGCGTTAATCCGCACTTCAGTGTGGATGCCGGGTACAGCCACTTCTTCGCCGGGTCGTACCTCCGGGACACGGGTCCCGCTGACGACGCCGACTTCGCCTACGTTCAGGTCACGACGGCCTTCTAGCGCCAGCTAACTAAGCTCGAAGGGCCCGTAGGCCGAACGCGGCAGGGTTCCACTCCTTGAGTCGTAGTTGCCGCATACCAACGGCCTGGTCTATTCTGGAAGGCCAACGGCCTGCCCTATTCTGGAAGGCCAACGGCCTGCCCTATTTCCAGCCCAGGGCAACGCCCTGGGATTGGAACCCACAGGCGGCGAAGCCCTCAAAGGGCGGCCTAATCTGCGCAGTGCGCATAAGCCTAAGCTAGTGTAGTCCGCCGCAATTAGTGGCACATTCACGCCGGAGGCGTAGAAAGATGTTAGCCGGTGGCGAGGCTTTGTGACCCCACCGGAAAAGATGTAGATAAATGGCGGCACCCCGAAGGTGGTGCGGGAGACCGGGCGTCGAGGAACTGTTCCCGCACGCCTCCGGCGTGCCATCCTGTATTACGCCTTTCACCGGTGGCGTCGCAAAGCCTCGCCACCGGCTAATTTCTTGTATGCCTCCGGCATTAGAATTGCCTGAAATCGCATACGTTCTCAGGCTCTTTATTCTGCGGCGAACTACACTAGCTGCTGTATTCTGACCCTCGCTTTACAGTCGCGGAGGTTGCCCTCCGTGCTCACGCCAATCCGTGTTTCGGGTCCCAGATTAGGGCGCCCTTTCAGGGCTTCGCCGCCTGTGGATTCCAGTCCCAGGGCGTTGCCCCATAAGCGCTAACCCCCGGGAACTGAGATTAGCACGCCCTGTCAGGGCTTCGCCGTCCATGAATGGCAACCCAGGGCGTTGCCCTGGGCTGGGGATAGATCAGGCCGTTGGCCTTCGAGACGGGCCGTTGGCGGGTGGGAATCCGGCCGTAAGCCCCTCGCCC